>WTAY01000208.1 GCA_013139345.1 Methylophaga sp.
CGTGCCTGTTACTTTCCGCCGATGCTGATTGAACTCAACTCATTATCGCAATTGACAAAGGAAAACTTTGGCCCTGTTTTGCACCTAATCAGATACCAGCCAACTGAACTTGATCAATTGATTGATCTTATCAATGACAGCGGATATGGTTTAACGTTAGGGATACACAGTCGAATAAAGCACAACATTAATTCCATTGTTAAAAATAGTAAAGTCGGCAATGTTTATGTGAACCGGAATATGATTTCCGCTGTTGTTGGTGTGCAACCGTTTGGCGGAATGGGACTTTCAGGTACCGGGCCAAAAGCGGGTGGTCCCCATTATTTACAACGATTTACTAGTGAACAAACTGTAACAACCAATACTGCTGCCATTGGAGGAAATGCCAGTTTGTTAACTGAAAAATCACAATAAACGGATTTAAAGAAAGGATGATAATACAAAGTTTAGGCGTTACTTCCTGCCTGGGGGGCCCTGAGCGTCAATGTGGATACGCAGCAGAAATGTTGCGTAGTGAATTTGCACGCTCAAGAAAGGGGGGATTTGAATTACAGTGGCATATGTTACATCCTGATAACAAAGGATGCAAAGAACAGCAACTCATCAGACTTAACACAGTAATCAGTCAATATAGTGCGCAGTGTTTAAAACAAAATAGGCCTTTTTTAATTGTGGGTGGAGATCACTCCTGTGCCTTAGGTACCTGGGGCGGCATATTAAATACTCTGGACAATCCAAAAAAACTAGGATTAATCTGGCTGGATGCACATTTAGATGCGCATACTTTTTCCACCTCGCCATCAGGTAATATTCATGGCATGCCTGTTGCAGCCTTACTGGGTTTTGCAGATAAAAAACTTGCCCGATTTTACCCTTCCAACCAGGCTATAGAAGCAGAAAATATAAAAATGATTGGTATACGCAGTTATGAGGACAAAGAATACCAGTTACTAAAGCAGCTAGAGGTAGATATTACCTTTGCAGACCAAATCAGAGATTTACCCCAATTATTATCATCGGCTGTGAATCAGCTAAGCCAACGTTGTGAGTTTATTGGGATCAGCATAGACCTGGATGTCATCGATCCTAAAGATGCACCAGGCGTTGAAACGCCCGTAGATGATGGAATAACAGCGGAAGCATTAATTAAATCCATATCAGTTATTCGAAACCAGCGACAAATATGTGCGATTGAAATAAGTGAATTTAACCCCGAGAATGATGTTAATAATAAAACACTGCAATTAATTAAAGCACTTGTTGATGCATTTTATCAGCATTAAGTTGCTTTAGATTAACTCTATTTTAGCCATCACAATTAAATCATTATGCTGTAAGCCGCTTATCTTATACGTTCACCAAGAATAACCACTTTTAAATAGCTGGATGATGATTTTAATCGTCAGCAAAATTTGAATTTTTTTTAATTTTGACAATCTACCTAATGAGGGGCTTTTTACTCCTTGACAGAACGAGGCTATTAATTCAAAGAATTTAACTCTAACAGTTCACAGCTTACTGTGTTTGCAACTGTTAGGAGCTTCGCAGGGGAATCATAGGATTTGTATTTTTGATCGTTAGAGAAACCTGTTCCCCGTTAAAAATTGATGAATTTTACGAATTAATAACATTTTTTACAATCCGGAGAAAAAAATGAATTCAAAAATATTTAAATCAATCATTGCAGTTGTCACTCTTGTTTTTGCAGGCGCCATTGGCGCCGCAGAACATCATGCTGCCCAAGCACTTGAACATGCTGCTGTTGGTAGTGTTCATGGGGATATGGGGCATGCCAATGTCTTGACACAACATGCGAAAGTAGCATTAAAACATGCAAGGGCTTCAGAAAAAGAACATGCTGAAGCCCATATGCATATGATCAAGGGGGTTAATCATCTTAATGAAGCAATCAAACATGGAAAAATGAATCATGCCAAGATTGCAACTAAGCATATTAATGAAGCGATGGTGCATATTAAAGCATCTATAGGAAAATAAAATTTAGTAGTCTTGATTAATGCTGTCAGCTCAGGGGAGGGGGCTGACAGTCTTTATAATGCGTAGAAAATTTTTAATGCTTGCGTTAGAGAATAGGGCGTCAGGCGATTATGGATTGGCCTGGAAGCGATTCGTTCTTTGTGAGATGGAAGACGCGACCTAATTGGTGACAGTAGCTGGCAAGCTTACAATCTATTTAAGTTTTAGTCGCTTGTAAATCGAAATGCATAAAAAACTGGCCAGAACCTGGCGGTGAATTCTGATCATAATAGAGTGATTTGAGTTTCATATTACCTACATCTGCAAGCGGAGAACCCGTCAATAAAGTACGGAAATTCAGTCCTCCAACCAATTGATGGGTTATGGTTAGGTACAGGCGAGAAAGCTGTTTTTCTCTGATCATGGTATCAAGCATGCTAGGACCTGCAATAAGATAAATGCTTTTGTATTTTAGACTTTTCAGTTGTTGGATTAATGCTGCGCCCTGAACTGCTTTGTCTTCCCCTGCTTTCAGGATGGTGTACCCTCGATCCTGCCAATAGCGTATTCGCTCAATATCAGCATTTTTTCCTGTCGCAATATAGCATGGTTGTTGATGTTGATTTAGACTTGGGTGTATAGGAAAGTCCAGGCTTGCACTGGCAATGATGACTGCTGGCTGTGGTTTTAATCCATGATTACACCGCCATTCAATCAGGTCTTCAGTTTTAACCTGTAATACGTTACCCAGTCTATTTTCACTAAGAGCACGCATATATCCGCCATGGGTAATAAGGCAATCAGCCTGAGCATGCAATTCCATAAACAGTCTAAAGTCTGAAGCCGATGTAATATGTTTAGGGATATAAGGTGGAACGTTTTGTATTGTATCTTCAAGCGCTATACGGCCATCCAGACTGGAGAGGAAATTAGCGTAGACAAAAGGATTAGAAGTACTTCCCAATGTATTTATTTGATGCGTCAGGTATAAGTCTTTTAAGTTAACTTGTCGAACGCCAACTGGATACAGATTGAAAATTTGTTCTGACATAATGTTCACCTTTTGTATGGGGAAACTCTACTATTCAGTAAACAAACAGTCTGCTTAAGGAGCCTCTAATCAACTTAATCAGAGGTTCCTTAAATCACGTAGTCTGTTGTTATTATTTCCAAAAGATGTTTATTTGGGTCTTCAAAATAAACCCCTCGACCACCATAGTTATGATTAACCTTTCCATCTTTACTTGAACGGGGTCCACTGCCAAAACTAATATAATCAGATTTTACCCGCTCTAAGATTTCATCAAATTGTTGATCATTAACTTTGAAGGCATAATGATTTTTTGAAAAGTTTTCTTGTGTGTCAAAATCTAATGTTAAGCTTGAATTTACTTTAACAACTGCAAAGTGTCCCCATTC
>WTAY01000163.1 GCA_013139345.1 Methylophaga sp.
ATCATGTGCTTGCTAAACATCGGTTAGATGAATTTATTCAAGCCACACATTTATTACGCCCCCTACGCTTTTTAAGCTATTTATCACCGTATCGCTGGACTCATCGTACTGATACTCCTCGAGGTGAGCGACTTCGTTTAGCATTGGAAGATCTCGGCCCTATTTTTGTTAAATTTGGTCAAATATTATCAACTCGACGTGATTTATTAGCCGATGATATTGCTGACTCACTGGCAAAGCTGCAAGATAAAGTTACCCCCTTCCCTAACGAGCAAGCATTAGACCTTATTCAGCAAGCCTACGGCGAACAATCACTTGATGAGCTTTTCAGCCATATAGATGAACAACCACTTGCTTCTGCTTCTATTGCACAAGTCCATGCCGCCAAATTAATTGATGGTAGTGACGTTATTCTTAAAGTTGTTCGGCCTAATATTGAGCGACAAATTCGTCGAGATGTCGAACTCCTTCATACTTTGGCCAACTTAGCACATCGTTTCTGGGTTGATGGCAGACGACTACGCCCTAGAGAAGTCGTCTCTGAAATAGAAAAAAACCTCTATGACGAATTGGATATGATGCGTGAAGCCGCATCAGCATCACAACTGCGTCGTAATTTTGAAAACAGTGATTTGCTCTATGTTCCAGAAATAAACTGGCAGTTAACAAAAAATAAGCTATTAGTTCAAGAACGAATTTATGGTGTGCCTATTGGTGATATTGCACAACTAAATGCCAACAACGTCAATATGGAAAAGCTGGCCGAAAATGGTGTTGAGATATTTTTCACCCAAGCATTCAAGCATGGTTTCTTTCATGCTGATATGCACCCTGGCAATATTATGGTGGATGTTAATGATCCTGAAAACCCTCAATACATTGCCGTTGACTTTGGCATTATGGGCACCCTATCTCCTGAAGACCAGAGCTATCTAGCAGATAATTTTCTCGCCTTTTTCAAAAGTGATTACCGCCGCGTCGCCGAGTTACATGTCCAATCTGGCTGGGTGCCAGCAGATACACGTGTTGATGAATTTGAAGCAGCCATTCGTAGCGTGTGCGAGCCTATTTTTGCGAAGCCACTCAATGAAATCTCGTTTGGGCAAGTATTATTACGACTATTCCAAACTGCACGTCGATTTAATATGGAAGTACAACCACAACTTGTTTTACTCCAAAAGACCTTACTTAATATCGAAGGTCTTGGTCGCCAGCTCTATCCTGAATTGGATTTATGGAAAACAGCCAAACCTATTCTTGAACAATGGATGCAAGAAAAAATGGGCTGGCAAGCTGCACTTGATAATATAAAGCAAGAAATACCAAACTGGGCTGAAACACTGCCAAAACTACCAAGCCTAATTCATGATATTGCTCAACAAGCTCAAAATGGCAGTTTAAAAATGCAATTATCATCTCATGACTTAAAACAACTAAAACAAGAAGTACGCGATGCCAGTTACCGAAGTGCAGCAGCAATCAGTGGCGCTGCTTTTATAATTGGTGCAGCAGTAATTAAAGGCTTAGATGGCTACTCACCCTCTATGTTTGCAGGAATTCCTGTATTAAGCTGGATCTTTGGTCTCTGGGGTGGCATCCTTCTCTATTCGAGTTTAACGAAACTGTCGGATAAGTAACTACTTTTTAACCTAGTTACACACTAAGGGATTTTAATTATGAAGTCAGAGATTACTCAATTATTTGACCAAATTGATAATGTGCCGCAAGTGCCAGAAGTCGTTCGTACACTATTGTCTCAAGTTAATGATCCTAATATTGATTTTATCAATATCGCTAAAAATGTTGAGAAAGAACAAATAATCTCAATGAAAGTGCTTCATTTAGCTAACTCTGCCTATTATGGTTTACCGAGAAAAATTGGTTCTATTAATCAAGCGCTTGTTATTCTCGGTATGACAGAGCTGAAGAAACTTATTATTGCCTCAGGCCTTATAAGTACAATTCCAGAAATCCCAAACTTTAATCTCGAAGACTTCTGGATTAATAATTTCCGTACAGCAACCTATGCAAAATGGATTGCTGATAAAGCAAAACTTCAAGATAGCGATATGGTCTTTACAGCCGGCTTAATTAATGGCCTTGGTAATATTCTCATCCACTTAGGCAATGCTGCTGCCGCCGATGAAATTAGTTACCTTATAGAAGAAGGCATGTCTCGCCTTCAAGCTGAGCAACAAGAGCTTGGATTTAGCAACCAAGAGGCCTGTGCCGAACTGTGTCGTCTGTGGTTATTTTCCACTGACTTAACAACAACCGTTGAACAGTCTGGTGAACCGCTAAACTTTGACACTATATCCTTACCATCATGCGCCGTATCTATTGCCCGTTACATCAGTGAATCAAACTACAGCGAGCAAACAACAACTGAAAAGTTAACCGATTTCCCTCATAAGGAATGGGCTAAACTTAACCTGAAAGAAGAAGGTATTGAAGAAAGTATGACTGAAATACTCACACTCGAAACAGGACTTGAAGGTCTACTAGACTAAACTCCCCCCTCCACTCATTTAACACTATTGATAAATCCTCATGTATAAATTTATAGGTCTCGCCCTCGGTTACTACCTTTTAGGCTTTTTAGGTGCTTTTTTAGGCTATTTACTCGGGAGTAGCATTGACCGCGCTCGCGATTATGGCTTAGGTGGCATAAACCCACTTAGCAATGCTCAGCGTAAAGAAGTCTTTCTTGAAACTGTTTTTGTTTTAATGGGAAAATTGGCTAAAGCGGACGGTCGAATTTCTAAAGATGAAATTTCTCATGTAGAACATTTTATTAAAAAGAATGGCATGTCTACAGAACATCGTAAACAGGCTATTGAACAATTCAAGCGTGGTTCAGCAACCGACTTCGACATTCAAAACACATTAGACCAGTTTATGGCGAGTTGTGGTCATACACTGAACCTAAAACAAGTGTTGCTGATGTATCTGATCGTCATGGCGCTTGCTGATGGAAAACTAGATCCCGCAGAACAAAGCCTACTAGAAGAGATTGCTGTTCATTTAGGTTACAGCCTAGCAGAGTTTAGACAACTACTAGACATGGTGCTTAACCAGTCTCACTTCTCGCAAGGTCAAACACGTCAGAATTCAGCTTCAGTATTAAACGATGCCTATAAAGCCTTAGGGGTAAGCAAAGAAAATAGTGATCAAGAAATCAAACGTGCTTATCGAAAACTAATAAGCCAATATCATCCTGACAAGCTTATCGGTCAAGGCCTACCTGAAGATATGATTGCAGTGGCGACAGAACAAGCGAAAGAGATCCAAGTTGCTTACGACCTAATCAAGAAACACCGTAGCGCCTCTTGAATTTCACGCCTTTCGTCCCAATATATCACTGGGTAACACAACAAAGGAGCTAGCATGATACAAGTTGCATTAGCCATATTACTAATCCTAGCCATCGTTTATGTCATTAAGGTTTTCAACCGTCAGAAACGACTTTCAATGAAAGAACAAGAACTGGAAGACGCTGAAATGGATAGTGATGTGCTCGATATTGATAAAAATATTGCACAAGAACGTGCACATCAGCGTGATATTCAGCAAGATATCAACGATTTAAAAAAAGGAAAATAATACATGAATACTAAGTTTCTCCCCCCTATTCTGATCATTGCCATCGCGATAGTATTACTCATCATGTCTGCAGGTATCAATGACGCAGGTAACCGTACTGTCGTGCAGTATCCTTCCGGTAAATTACTCGTCAAATTTACACCCGGTATTTATATGAAGTGGTTTGGTACGGCAACCATCTACCGTGATGTACTCACCTATGATTATGACAAAATGAATGATGGTGCCACATCAAGCATGAATCAACAGGGTATTGATGTTCGTTATCAAGATGGTGGTACGGGTACGGTATACGGTAAAGCGCGTTTTTCATTACCGAATGATGAACAAACAATGTTGGCTTTACATAAAGCCTTTCGTAGCAATAATGGTGTTGCTAGCAAACTTATCAAAACTGTGACCGAAGAAGGCATGAACTTAACGGCGGGTTTAATGAGTAGTGAAGCAGCCTATACAGAAAAACGGAGTATCTTCACTCAATGGGCAAGCGAGCAAATTTCAGGGGGTAAATACCAAACGGAATTAAAACAAATCTCAACCGTTGACGAAAGCACAGGCAAACGTGTGGTGAAGAATATACCCGTAATTACTTATGGTGAAGATGGCCGCCCAGTTCACCTTAAAAGTGATTTAAAAGAATACGGCATTAGCGTAAATGGTTTTCAAATTACAGACTGGAATTTTGAACAAAAAACATTGAACCAAATTTCAACTAAACGTGAAGCAACAATGGCAATCATTACCGCTAAAGCAAATGCAGAACGTGCTAAACAAGATGCATTGACTGCTGAAGAGCAAGGTAAAGCCAATGTAATGACAGCAAAATATGAAAAAGAAGTAGAGAAAGAACGTGCAGTCGTTATGGCAGAACAAAACAAAGAAGTCGCCGTGATTAGAGCTAAACAACTTGTAGATGTTGCCGAACAGCAAAAACTTGAAGCTGAGCAAAAGAAATTAGCAGCGGCTGAATACAAACAAGAACAAATTCTTCGTGGTGAAGGTGATGGTGAATATAAACGCCTCGTTATGGAAGCTGATGGTGCCTTAGCTCAAAAATTGATGACCTATGAAGCTGTTATGAACCGCTTTGCTCAAGCCATTGAAAAACAAAAATGGGTGCCTGAAATTCAAATGGGTTCATCAGGTGGAAGTGCCGTTGAAGGCGGCAGTAGTGCCATGGCATTGATTGATATGTTGAGTGTTAAAACAGCTAAGGATTTAGCGTTGGATATGAGTTTGCCTGCTAACGGTAATTAATCAAAAGGTAGGTTGGGGGTGACGAAAGGAACCCCAACCTACGATATGATTTCAAATACTGCAATCGCACCGGCCACCGCTACATTAATCGATGAATTCTCTCCCAACATTGGGATATGAATAGTTTCATCCGATAAGGCTAATAACTGTGAATTAACGCCTTCATTTTCAGCTCCCAGTATTAAACAAACTTTATCTTCACTGGAGAGTGAAAGTGTTCTGATATCACGACTGCTTGAGGTAATCTCCAAGCTAATAATTTTATAATCCTGTGATTTCAAATCATTGATAGTTTCAACAGCTCTTTCACTATATTGATAAGAAACAAACTTTTCTGTTGCTCGTGATGTTCGCATCATTTTTCGGTTGGGTGGCACAGGTGTTATGCCTGTTAAATAGATTTTTTCAATACCAAAAGCATCAGCGATTCTGAAAATACTGCCTACATTGGCGGGTGATTCAAAATCATTGAGTAGTAAGCATACGGGATTTCTTATTAATTTTGGCTGGTGTTGCTGATGGTTTAGTTGCGTATTTTTCATTTTAAAACCATTTAAAGTTCATCATTCTCGCGTATACGAGGAGCCATAGACTGTGATTCTGGCTTTTACCGTGGGGATCCCCGATAAAAGATCTCGGCAATGACGGGTATTTTTATCAGGGAAAGGAAAAAGACAACTCGTTCGAGGAACAAACTAAAACAGGCCGCTAATTTCACCCTCATCATTAATATCAATTCGCTCAGCAGCAGGTACCTTTGGCAAGCCTGGCATCGTCATAATATCGCCACATAAGGCAACAACAAATTCAGCGCCCCGAGATAAGCGAACATCTCGAACAGTGATGGTGTGCCCTGAAACTGCACCCAGTTGAGTTGCATCACCACTAAATGAATACGGTGTTTTTGCCATGCAAACAGGAATATCACTATGTGTTTCACTGAACTTAGCTAACTTAGCTAACACCTTTTTATCTATCGCCACATCTTTAGCACCATAGATTTTTGTTGCTACAGCGGTAATCTTATCAAGTAATGATTCATTATCTTGATACAAAAATTGACACTCTGATGTTGGCTCATCCAACATAGCAATGACTTCTTGAGCTAAATTTTCAGCACCTGCGCCACCTTCAGCCCAGTGCGTTGCAACAATGGCCTTAGCACCAAAAGATTGAACTGTTGCTTTGACTAGTTCAATCTCAGCATCCGTATCTTGGTCAAAGTGATTAATCGCCACCACACAAGGTAAAGCAAACTGCTCTTGTAAATTACTTAAGTGACGTTTTAAGTTTTCCATGCCTCGTTCAAGCGCTTCTAAATCTTCATTCGCTAATTCTTTCACATTAGCGCCACCATGATATTTCAAAGCTTTAACTGTTGCGACAATCACTGCTACATCAGGTTTAATACCTGCTTTACGGCATTTAATATCAATAAACTTCTCAGCACCCAAGTCAGCACCAAAGCCCGCTTCAGTGACGACATAGTCACTCATTTTAAGTGCCATTTTGGTCGAAATGACTGAGTTACAACCATGAGCAATATTAGCGAAAGGTCCGCCATGAACAAAGGCCGGATTATTTTCTAATGTTTGCACTAAATTTGGTTTCAAGGCTTCTTTGAGCAATGTCGCCATTGCACCTTGTGCTTTAATATCTTTTGCTAATCGAGCCGTACCATCACGAGAGTAACCAATTAGAATATTACCGAGGCGTTGTTTCAATTCTTTCAATGAATTTGATAGACAGAAAATAGCCATCACTTCTGAGGCGACAACAATATCAAAACCATCTTCACGAGGGAAACCATTAGCCGCACCACCGAGGCCCACATTGACTTGTCTCAAGGCGCGATCATTCATATCGATCACTCGGCCCCAAGTAATTTTTCGACTGTCTAAATCTAGGGCATTACCATGGTGAATATGGTTATCAATCATCGCTGCTAATAGATTGTGTGCAGCACCGATTGCATGTAAGTCACCCGTAAAGTGAAGATTAATATCTTCCATTGGTACAACTTGGGCATAGCCACCGCCTGCCGCGCCGCCTTTCATGCCAAAACAAGGCCCCATTGAAGGCTCACGCACACATACCATTGATTGTTTGCCAATGCGGTTCAATGCATCACTTAAGCCAATTGTTGTTGTCGTTTTTCCCTCACCCGCGGGTGTAGGGCTAACAGCTGTAACAAGAATTAATTTACCATCAGGTTTATCAGCCAAATCGTTCATCACATCCAGCGATACTTTTGCTTTGTAGTGTCCGTAAGGATCAAGCTGAAGCGGATCTAAACCTAAACGCTGTTGTGCAAGCGGGATGATTTGTTCCATTTTTGCTTGTTGTGCGATCTCGATATCTGACATGAATGCTTCCAACCGTGTAATTAACTAGGAATTATACGTGAGTCTAAGTAGTATGGCTTCTTCTCTTGCTGAGAACTGCATCTTCAAGTAGTTTGGGTATAAATAAGTTCAATTTATTCACCCCAGCGTGGCTGAAGGTTATGTTCTATTTTTGCTTGATCTAAAATTCGTGCAACAACAAAATCTACAATTTCAGATATCTGTGTTGGTCTAAAATAAAACCCCGGATTAGGTGGCAAAATACAGACGCCTAAACGAGCCAGTTTGAGCATGTTTTCTAAATGTATTGCTGAAAAGGGTGCTTCTCGTGGCACTAAGATTAATTTTCTATCTTCTTTTAACATTACATCAGCAGCACGATTAATTAAGTTATCACTACTTCCTACAGCGATAGATGACAATGTACCCATCGTGCATGGACAGACGATCATGGTTCCAACTTTATGTGAACCACTTGCCAGCGGTGAGCTCCATTGTTGCTCGCCATATACCTTTAATAATTCGGGAGCACATTGAAACTCTTCAACTAACATTTTCTGAACATCACCCGCTCGTGCTGGTAGCTTCCAGTCTAATTCATCAGAAAAAACAATTCGGGCCGCTGCTGAGATCATTAAATGGACAGTAATCCCCTGTCCTAATAAGACTTCAAGTAGTCTTTGGCTATAGGGAGCACCAGATGCGCCTGTCAGTGCGAGTGCTATTTGCGTGTTATCAGTCGTCATCGTTGTGCCAGTCCCGTTAATAGACGTTGATGAATGCCACCAAAGCCACCATTACTCATAATCAGTACTTCATCGCCTTCATTCGCTTCAGTACATACCACGTTGATAATGTCATCAATGCTGGTTTTTACTATCGCCTTTTGTCCTAAGGCTTGCTGAACATCCGTTAACGATAGTCCGACACCCGCTTCTTCAAACAAGATAACTCTATCAGCAGCCTGTAATGATTCAGCCAATGTATCTTGATGAATACCCATTTTCATAGTGTTAGAACGCGGTTCTAAAATAGCGATTAATTGTCGCTTGCCTATTTTAGCCCGTAAGCCATTAATGGTTGTGGCAATCGCCGTTGGATGATGAGCAAAGTCATCATAGACTTTTACACCCTGCTCCTCACCTCGCAATTCCATCCGTCGTTTAATACCTTTAAAACGACTTAGTGCATCACATGAATGGTAAATTGTTACACCAACATGTCGTGCAGCAGCAATAGCAGCAAGGGCATTACTTACATTATGCATGCCTAACATTGACCAATTGACAGAACCTTCTTTGTTTCCATCTAGCACAACATCAAACTGACTCCCGTCATCACTTATATTCTGTGCTTGTAATTGCCCCTCATTTAAGCCTAGTGTCTGTTGCGGAGTCCAGTTCCCCATCTCAATCACGTGTTCAATCGCCTCATCATCAGAAGGCGTGATCAACAAACCTTCTGAAGGTAGCGTACGAATTAAGTGATGGAATTGTTTTTGTATTGCCGCTAAATCATCAAAAATATCAGCATGATCAAACTCAAGGTTATTAATGACTAATGTACGTGGATGATAATGAACAAACTTAGATCGCTTATCAAAAAAGGCCGTGTCATATTCATCGGCTTCAATAACAAAGAACGGCGTTTTTCCCAAACGGGCAGTTTCACCAAAGTTACCCGGCACGCCACCAATTAAAAAACCTGGGGCCATGCCAGCGTCTTCTAATAACCATGCTAATAAACTACTTGTTGAGGTTTTTCCGTGTGTTCCCGATACTGCTAGAACCCATTTGTCTTGCAATACATTCTCAGCCAACCATTGTGGCCCAGAAATATAGGGCATACCTTTATTTAACACATATTCTACTGCAGGATTACCGCGAGACATTGCATTACCCATGACGACCAAATCGGGTGCAGGATCTAAATGTTCGGCTAAATAGCCTTGTTGCAATTCGATACCTGCTTGCTCAAGTTGGTCACTCATCGGGGGATAGACATTAGCATCACTCCCTGAGACGGTCATTCCTAATTCACGCGCCAATAAGGCGACACCGCCCATAAAGGTGCCACAAATCCCTAAAATATGAATATGCATCTATGCAACTCCTGACATAACAAGCCCTGTCACCAACAAGGTCAGTATGGTATAGGCAAAGGTTAACATTGCAGCAGCACCCGCTTTAATGTCTAATGATTGTCGAAATATATGTGCCATCACCATTAAGCTCCAAAACATCAGTCCGACCATCAATAACATAGCAAAACTAGTTGCTTGTTTTTCTGCTTCAATCTGATAAAACCACCAAATAATAGGAAAGCCAACAATCGCTATACATGAACCTGTTCCGGCTAAAGCCGTCAAGGTTTGTGTGTAGCGAGCCGAGCATCCTCGAAATTTAAGCAGCAAGCCTGTGGCGATAATCATCAATAACACTTCTGCTAAACTGACAAACAAACTCGTATTTAAGTCACTGTCGAGAAGGTTGATCGCAATGCCTAAGGTAAGATAGATCAGCAAACTTATCTTCAATAAACCCTGAGAGTTAGGCATATCAGCAGGACCTGCTTTAAACAGGCACAAATCAACGAATCGTAGGGCAATATTCATAAGCACATCATACCTTGCAAAACGGTAACAACAAAGTATTCGGACAATAAAAAACCCGAGAGCGACAATATCATTCTCGGGTTTTCTGCGTACCGTCACTACCACCTGTTTTTATGTGACAGTCCATGGTTATGGACTAAGTCTGTTATCTAAAAGCTAACAGTGCTCAGCAAAGACAGGTATTAATAGCTATCTTTCAAAAGTTAATCATCAAGCGCCAAACCCCAAGGGAATTTACCGACATCGATTTCCATAATAGATTTACTGCTAGCAGTGTCAACAACAGAAACACTATGGCTCACCCCGTTAGCAGTATAGAGTTTTGAACCATCTCGACTTAACACCGCACCCCATACACGCTTTCCTACATCTGCAGTAGAGATGATCTCTAAGGTTTCAGCATCTAATACAGCTACTTTAGCCGCACGACCAGTTGTCATATAAATCACTTTATCATCAGGACTTAAAGTTAATGCCATTGGTTTTGACTTGGGTAAGTCAATAACCACTTTCTTAATAATTTCACGTTTTGCAATATCAATAATAGCCACTTCATTACCAATCTCACTACTCACATAAGCAAGATCACCTGTGCTATTAAATGCTAAGCCACGTGGACGAGCAGCCACTAAGAGATTCGCCACAATTTTGTGTTCAGTGGTATCAATAATATGTACCATATTCGTTGATTCACTGGTCACTAACACCACATCACCATTCGGAGAAACGGCTACACCTTCTGGCTCAAGTCCCACTCTAATCTCATGAATAATTTTGCCTGATTTAGGATCAATAACCGTCGCTTTTGCATCATCTTCATTAGATAAATACAAATTACCATTAGGGTGAACATCAAATGTTTCAGGATCTTCACCTGCCGCTAGTTTTCCTAATATTTCTAATGTCGCTACATCAACCATTGCGATTGCATTTTCTTCACTTAATGCAACATATAATATTTTCTGATCAGGTGACAAACCAATACCGCGAGGTCGTTTACCGATCTCTAAGGTTGTTTCTACCAAACCTGTCCGTGAATCAATAACGCTTACCGTGTTACTTTTTTCATTGGTCACAAATAAACGATAAGTGGGATCAGCCCATACTGTTGTACTCATCAAGACTAATGATGAAAGTAGTAGTTGTTTTAGTTTCATTATGTTTTCCTTATTTACAGCTTGTTAGGCCAAGACTATCTAAGCCACCTTTGACACCACGTAATGGTGCTTCGGTAACAATTTTATTATTTTCAACGATTAAGACTAACTGACGTAGTTGACCGGTATCACGGAATGTCGCACCCGCACCTTTTTGGCCATCAAACGCGATGTCATTTTTTAAATATTTCAACATGACGCCTGCATCCATACTTTGAGTTCGAGCAACGGTATCAGATAATAACTTAACAGATGCCCAGCCTGCCCATGAATCATCATCCATAATCTCACCATATGCCTTAGTAAAGCGACTGTTTAATTGACTTGCTGCAAACTTCCTAAAGTCTTTATGCCAACCTTGTGCATGTGCTTTTGATTCTGGATTTTTGTTTAACATTTGCACCATGGCATCATGTTTCATTTTCTCACTGGCAGTAATGCTTAGTAAATTAGCTAAACACGCTGTTCGTAACTCATTTGAATCCGAAATCATATTAAACACGGGCACATTGGCAAATTGTTTTGATTGGGCAATTGATAAAATATGATCCACATCTGTTGCAAGCAATATCGCTGTCACCGAATCTAGCTCAACTAATTCATCTGCGCTAATCGGCTGCAAGCTGTATTTTTGACCTAAAAACTCACCTTGTAGATTGGCCTCATCAAGTCCTTGTTGCATACCTAACCATACACTGCCTTCTGTTGGCCCGACATAATGTAATTTAACATCCATAACGTTAGCTATAGATCCTTGGCTTACCATTGCGATAAGCGCAAATAGCCATGTTTGTATTAGTTTCATTTTTTTACTCCACTATAATATAGCTCACACAATACAATGTTTTTCCTAATAAACAATCAGGAAATTCCTCATTTATTAGATACAACTTGTAGAGCAAAGTTCACGCCAAAACATAATTATCAACAACAACATAAACTTAAGAATTTTACTACTAAATACCTATGTTCATTACAGCCATATTTGGTTCTATACAGCCAGGTAATAATCAATCAATAAACTCAAATTTGTCTCAAGAATAGTAAATCACTACCGATATAAAGCATATCAAGATTTAAGTGTGGGTGTTATGAGTAACAAAGCGAAAGAACTAGACGTTAGAAATATCATGCAAGGCTTAGAAGAGTTCGCAAACTTTATGA
>WTAY01000008.1 GCA_013139345.1 Methylophaga sp.
AAGTTGACTTGCTTGGGTGAGAATATGATTACGTACAGCCCAAGTCATGACATGAAGCAGTGAGTGAGCTTTGAACAAAGGCTGCTCTTTCGCAGAAGTTAGCAGCATATCGCTAATTAACCAGCCACCTTTCGTGCTAAAGCGGTGTAAATAAATATCTTCTTTGTTTTTGTTTGGCAACAAAGCGCTTGGTAAGCAGGGAATGATATTAGGTGCGACATCATGTAAAAGCTGATACTTCTGGTTAAGCAGTTTATTTAGAGCGGTAATATCAATGGCGTGTTTTTGTGCAAAGTCAGTAATGCTTTTCTTAACGCTAAGGTGCAGTTTACTGACGAGCTCATATTCAGCGAGGCATTGTCGATATGTTGACTCTTGTCGTTGATCAAGTGTTTGAGCTATATGTTGTGGCCACTGCCAAGATGACAGAAGGTGTTTGGCAACTTTTCGTCGCCATGGGTATTGAGCATGAGTGACTTGTTTTGATAGTCGTTCATTAAAGGCAAGGTAGAGTGACTGTTGTGCGAGCAACTGATTCTCATTACTTATTGATAAACTTGCCATCAATGCATCTAGTTTTAGAACAGTAATATCAAGGAATAAAGGTTCTCTTTCCCCTTGGTAAACCAAGTGTTTAAATTGGCGACATAGCCACGAGGTATTGGCAAATGTAGAGAGTAAGTGTTGGTCATAAAGTAAGTCTAGAAGAGGTTCTATTCCTTGCTCTATTGCTGATAGCAGTATTGATGAGCTGTGCTCTAGCAATGGCTGGGCATTGGCCTTTGGTAGTGGACCAAAGTCAATAATGCTGGCATGCCCTAATAAACGTTGTTGTGTCAGAGATTGGGCTACTTGAGCATAGTCTACTTCTTCTTGCTCAGGGCTAATAACCCACCAAAGAGGCGTACTACCGGCTAAAACAAGGCCATTAAGATAAAACCGATTCAAGTCTTCAGCAGAAAGACTATTTTGAGATAAAGAGTCTTCAGACAATAAGCGGGTATGTAGGGTAATCTTGAGGCTTTCAGCCCACTCTTTAACTGCTGTTAACTTTTGCTGTAACAGATCAAGTTTGCCTGATGAGTCACTATGCACAAGCCAAAGTTCAAACTCGACATTATTAGGATATTGAAGACTTCCAGCATCATTGATTAAGTAAATGCCTTGGAGGGGATATCGCCGCAAGGGTCTACGTTTAAAATCAAAGTGTGGATTGATGACTTTAGCTGCATCAATGGCAGTATCGTGGGGTTGAAAATCAACAAAACCAGCGGGTGTGTCTGAACTAATATAAGCTGGCAAACCTTCGGCATTGATATGAAACAACAAAGCCAGCAAGTCAAAGAAGACGTGCTGGCTTTCGGGTGCTAGTTCTCGCAACCGCTCTATCCGTGTGCGATTGATTGTTTGAAATTGAGTTAGTGCTTGCTTAGGTTCCACAGCAAGCACGCTGGTTTTTAGTGGCGGAAATGACGCATGCCAGTGAAGACCATCGCAATGCCATGTTCATCTGCTGCGGCAATAACTTCATCATCACGCATTGAACCACCTGGTTGGATAACAGCACTAATGCCTGCTTCAGCGGCAAGGTCTAAACCATCGCGGAATGGGAAGAAGGCATCTGATGCCATCACTGCTCCCGGTACGGCTAAGCCTGCATCATCTGCTTTAATACCTGCAATTCGGCTACTAATGACACGGCTCATTTGACCTGCGCCAATACCTACCGTTTGTTGATTTTTAACATAGACAATCGCATTTGATTTAACAAACTTAGCCACGCGCCATGCAAATAATAAATCTAACATTTGCTCATCGCTTGGTGCTTTTTTGGTAACTACTTTTAGCTCGTCTTGAGTGACTAACGCTGTGTCGCGATCTTGTACTAATAAACCACCAGTGACACGCTTGAAGTCTAAGCCTTCAGCTTGTTGGCTTGGGAATTCACCACAGCAAAGTAGGCGAACATTCTTCTTCGCACTGACTACTTCTTTGGCTTCATCACTGATTGAAGGTGCAATAATCACTTCAACAAATTGACGATCAACAATCGCTTGGGCTGTCTTAGCGTCGAGTTCACGATTAAACGCGATAATGCCACCAAATGCTGATGTTGTATCAGTATGGTAAGCCAAATCATACGCTGTTAATAAGTCATCAGCAGTGGCGACACCACATGGGTTCGCGTGCTTAACAATGACACAGGCTGGTGACTCTGGGAATGCTTTAACACATTCAAGTGCTGCATCAGTATCGGCAATATTGTTATATGACAGCTCTTTACCTTGAATTTGAACTGCAGAGCTAATCGTACCTAATTCAGGTTCTGCTTCAGTATAAAAGGCTGCTTTTTGATGCGGGTTTTCACCATAACGCATGTCTTGAGCTTTATTGAACTGGGTATTGAATGTGCGAGGAAACGTGTCTTCGCCAGCCTTATCAGTATAGGCATCAGTGATTTTACCTAAGTGATTAGCAATCGCACCATCATAATGTGCAGTATGTTCAAATGTTTTAACGGCTAAGTCAAAACGAGTGGCGTCATCAACCGCACCAGTTGCTTCAAGTTGTTCAATGACACGAGCGTAATCAGCAGGATCAATCAATACGGTAACGGAGGCGTGATTTTTTGCAGCAGCACGCAACATCGTTGGGCCACCGATATCAATGTTTTCAATTGCCATTGGTAAAGTGCAATCATCACGAGCAATCGTTGCTTCGAATGGGTATAAATTCACCACAACTAAATCGATAGGTGCAATATCATGTTCAGCCATAATCGCTTCATCAATACCACGACGCGCTAATAAACCGCCGTGAATTTTTGGATGAAGCGTTTTGATGCGGCCATCCATCATTTCAGGGAAGCCAGTATGTTCAGACACTTCTTTTACTGGTAAACCAGCATCTTGAAGTAATTTGGCTGTTCCACCCGTTGATAGTAGTTCAACACCTAGACGTGTAAGTTCTTGGGCAAGCTCTAATACACCCGTTTTATCTGACACACTTAATAGTGCACGTTGGACTTTATTCATGGATTGTTCCTGATTTTAGTGGTCTTAAAGACCATAGTTTTTTAATTTTTTTCGTAGCGTACCGCGGTTGAGACCTAAGATCTCAGCAGCACGACTTTGATTGCCATTAGTGTGCTCAAGGGTCGCCTTAAATAAGGGCGCTTCAACTTCAGCTAATAACATGTCATAAAGATTGGCGGCTGTAACACCATCTAATTGTTCAAAATAATCTTTTACGGCGGCTTCAACGCAGTCGCTTAATGGGGCCTGTACAGACTCTTTGGCAACACCAAGATTGAAGCAAGCAGCATTTGGATTATCTAATTTATCAGTCATGCTGCAATCATATCCTGTTCTAGTTGCGCAAAGAACTGTTCAGTGAAATCTAATTGTTGCTGTGGCAGTTCAAGCGTGTTCATATGCTGGCGGAATGGGTTGCCGTTTCGCAAGCCTTTGCTATACCAAGCGATGTGTTTTCGTGCCATACGAACACCAGTGTAATCACCATAAAACTCGTACAAAGTATGTAAGTGGTCAATCAGTGTTTGGCGTACTTCGGCAACCGTGGGCGCAGCCATATGGTCGCCATGTTTAAGGTAATGATTAATTTGTTGGAATATCCAAGGGTTACCTTGTGCTGCGCGACCAATCATTACTGCATCAGCCTGAGTGTATTCTAAAACCTGTTTGGCTTTTTCAGGGCTAGAAATATCACCATTGGCAATCACGGGAATAGAAATAGCAGATTTAATCTCAGCAATGGTGTCGTATTCTGCTTCACCACGATAGGCATCAGCACGTGTGCGACCGTGTACAGCCAATGCTTGAATTCCTGATTGTTCAGCAATACGGGCTATGGCAACACCATTACGGTTATCTACATCCCAGCCCGTACGAATTTTTAGAGTGACGGGTGCATCAACCGCATTAACGACGGATTCTAATATTTCACCGACTAGTTTTTCGTTTTGTAATAAGGCCGATCCAGCCATAACATTACAGACTTTCTTTGCAGGGCAGCCCATATTGATGTCGATGATATGAGCGCCTTGTGCAACATTGTGTTGGGCGGCTTCAGCCATCATGGCAGGATCGGTACCGGCTATTTGAATAGAGCGAGGCTCTGGTTCGCCATCATGATTAGCACGTAATAATGATTTTTTGCTGGCCCATAATGACTTATTTGCTGTGATCATTTCCGATACGACCATGCCAGCACCTAGGCGGCGGCATAATTGTCGAAAAGGACGATCTGTTACACCAGCCATAGGGGCCAAGAACAGGTTATTGGGTAGCGAATATCGACCTATTTTCATATTTGGTCATTCTCGCGTACGCGGGAATCCAACGATAGTGGATATTTGATGTGCCCATGGAACCCCGCGTACGCGAGGATGACAAAACAGGATGAATTGCTAATGTTCATGAATGTTTTTGACCAACAAGTCGTGTCCATTCATCCTTGAATACTGGGGCCTCCATATCAAACCATGTTTGATAGCTTTGGCTGACATCGTTAGCTTGGGAATCTAAAATTCCTGACAGCACAATAGGCGCACCGGCTTTAGTTAAATTAGCGAGGCGTTCTGACAGTGACTGTAATGGGCCAGCAAGAATATTCGCTAACAATAAGTCACACGTTTCATCAGGACAATCATCAGGTAGATAAGTATCAATAGTGACACCATTACGCTCAGCATTTGCTTGTGTTGCTTCTAAGGCCTGAGGGTCGGTATCAACACCAATGACTTTCTTGGCACCTAATAAGGCCGCTGCAATCGCTAAAATACCACTACCACAGCCGTAATCAATCACGACTTTGTCTTTCACATCCGCTTGGTCAAGCCAGTTTAAACATAAGGCTGTTGTTGGGTGTGTGCCTGTTCCAAACGCTAAGCCGGGATCAAGCATGATATTGATCGCATCTTTCTGTGGCGGCGAATGCCAGCTAGGGCAGATCCATAATTTGTCACCAAAACTCATCGGGTGAAAATTATCCATCCACTCTCGAACCCAGTCTTTATCTTCGACTGCTTCGATACGATGCTTAGGCACCGCTTCAGGTGCAAGCATGCCAGTGAGCATGCGAATAATGAGATCCGTATCTGTTTCAGCATCAAACAAGGCGATAACATTCGTTGCCGGCCAAAGAGGCGTGGTACCTATCTCAGGTTCATAGATCGGTTGATCTTCATTATCCTGAAAAGTAACCGCACTGGAGCCACATTCTGATAGAAGATCGGATAAGGCATCTGCTTTATCGGGCGTGCTATCAAAAATGAATTGAATCCAAGCCACTTATAAACCTAGCTTTTTCTCAAGATAATGGATGTTAGTACCACCTTCTTGGAAATTAGCATCATTCATAATGTCTTGTTGTAGAGCCACATTGGTTTTAATACCTTCAATACCAATTTCGCTCAATGCAGTTAACATGCGAGCAATCGCTGATTCACGTGTTGGACCGTGAGAAATTAATTTACCAATCATTGAATCATAATTTGGCGGTACGCTGTAACCACTATAAACATGTGAATCCATACGAATACCAACACCGCCAGGTGCATGGTAATGAGTGATTTTACCTGGACTAGGCATAAAGGTTCTAGCATCTTCAGCATTGATACGACATTCGATTGAATGACCATCAAGGACGATGTCATCTTGTGTAAATGATAACGGTTCTCCCGCAGCAATTTTAATTTGCTCAGCGACCAAATCAATACCTGTAATTTGTTCGGTAATCGTATGTTCAACTTGAATTCGGGTATTCATTTCGATGAAATAAAACTCACCATCCTCGTATAAAAACTCAAATGTACCAGCACCACGATAGCCAATACGAACACAGGCATCGGCACATATTTTACCCATTTTGGCACGTAATTCTGGTGAAATACCAGGTGCAGGTGCTTCTTCAACTACCTTTTGATGGCGACGTTGCATTGAACAGTCACGTTCACCTAAATGTACTGCATTACCATGTTCGTCAGCCAAAACTTGGAATTCAACATGGCGCGGGTTCATTAGGAATTTTTCCATATAAACCATGCCATTACCAAACAATGATTTTGCTTCACTTTTTGTTAATGCAATGGCATTTAATAAGTGAGCTTCGCTATGCACTTCACGCATACCACGACCACCACCACCGCCAGACGCTTTGATGATTAATGGGAAGCCAATTCCACGAGCAAGGCGTAGGTTTGTTTCATCATCATCACCTAAGCCGCCATCAGAACCCGGTACGCAAGGTACGCCTGCTTCTTTCATTGCTTTGATTGCTGATACTTTATCGCCCATCATGCGAATGGTTTCAGATTTAGGACCGATGAATATAAAGCCACTTTGCTCAACGCGTTCTGCAAAGTCAGCATTTTCAGATAAAAAGCCATAACCAGGATGAATCGCTGAGGCATCAGTAATTTCTGCTGCACTAATTAATGCAGGTACATTAAGGTAGCTTTCTGCTGAAGGTGCAGGGCCAATACACACTGTTTCATCTGCTAATAAAACATGTTTCAAGTCGCGATCCACATCAGAGTGAACTGCAACCGTTTTAATGCCTAATTCTTTACAAGCTCTTAAGACTCGAAGGGCAATTTCGCCTCGATTGGCGATGACTATTTTATCGATCATAATATTTTTATCCGCTGTTGGTACGTGATTGCACTAATAAAAAGTGGTGCAAGCAGAGGGTTTATTCGATGATGATTAAAGGCTCATCAAATTCAACCGGATGACCATTTTCAACTAAAATAGCCTTCACTGTACCGCTACGATCAGCTTCAATTTGGTTAAACATTTTCATTGCTTCGATAATGCAGATGACATCACCAACAGCAACTGTTTGACCTACTTCAACAAATGAAGCTGATTCAGGCGATGATGAACGATAGAACGTACCTACCATTGGAGATTTAACAGCATTATCTGTATTTGGGCCCGCTGGTATTGCTTCTTCTATTGGTGCTGCACTTTGTGCAGGCGCGGCAGCAACAGGTGCGGCAAGAGTAGGGGCTGCCATCATTACGGGGGCGGTTGTGCTATTGCGGCTGATACGAACAGATTCTTCACCTTCATGAATTTCAATTTCTGCTACATCTGATTCTTGAATTAAATCGATCAGTTTTTTTATTTTACGAATATCCATTTTAAGATGACCTTATTGAGTAGTGTATGTCCGTTATCATTGATGATGCTGTTTTTCTAGTGCGCATAATAGCTGCGATAGCAAGGCATATTATTGATGTAATAGTTACTCTATTGCTCAATGATATAACGCAGCTAGCGTAGTTAGAATGTGTAGTAGAAATCTGCATCTTCAATGGTTACGGATATTAGTGATAGCTGCTTGTAAAGCGAGCTGATAACCTTGGGCTCCTAGTCCACAGATCACGCCAACGGCAATGTCTGATAGG
Source organism: Methylophaga sp. (assembly GCA_013139345.1). GTDB lineage: Bacteria > Pseudomonadota > Gammaproteobacteria > Nitrosococcales > Methylophagaceae. Next base: position 7,436 of record WTAY01000008.1, read on the forward strand.
TAAGAGTGATGTCTGAATGATTCTCGTGCATGAACATTAGATAGATGTACTTCGATAAAAGGCACTTCGACAGCAGATAATGCATCACGTAGCGCAACACTAGTATGTGTGAATGCGGCAGGGTTGATGATAATGAAGTCTGTATTTGAGCGAGCAGCATGAATTTTATCAACTAGCTCATGTTCGGCATTGCTTTGGAAACTTTCTAATTGATGGCCTGCATCGCTTGCTTGAGTTGTCAGTCTTTCGGCAATATCAGCTAAGGTATCTGCCCCATAGTGTTCAGGTTCACGAGTGCCTAAAAGGTTTAAGTTGGGACCGTGTAGCACTAAAAATTTTGCCATTAGAATTTGCGCCATTAGGAAGAGTGAATATGGAGCACATTTTGCACTAATGGTTAGAAAATATCTAGCTTTATTGATCGAAAAAGCAGGGTTTTGTTGCTAAGTTCGTCGAAAAAGTTTTTTGTTCATTTGTCAGGGCTATCTCTACTGGGGAAGCGTTGCGATGTGTTGAGTCAGCTTTTCAGCAGAAATCCCACCTACTAAGCGATGTTGAGAATATTCCTGACCATTCGCATCAAAAAATAAGATGGTTGGCGGGGCAAACACACCATAGTGTTTCATAAGCGCTTTATGCTCAGCGGTGTTGGCTGTCATATCAATCTGTAAACTATGGGTGTTTTCTAAGGCGGTAATAACATTATTGTCTTGGAATGTGGTGACTTCCATTCTTTTACAGTCCACACACCAATCAGCATAAAAGTCGAGCATAGCGGGTTTGTCTGATTGAGATAATTGCTGTTCAAGCTCGGTCAGATTGTTGACCTTAGTAAATGTTAGGCCTGTATGAGATGGAGCTGCAGAGGATTGGCTAGAGATGACAGATTGCAGAGGCTGCCAAACATTATGACTGCCGCTCGCACCACCGATCATTAACAGGCCGCCATATATTAATAGTATAAGGCCAACCCCTTTCCATAACTTTTCCCAACCACTGGCATCAATATTAAGTGCATTGAGTGCGCCTAAATACACGGCAGAAACGATAAGTAGAGCGCCCCACAATAATAGACTTATCCAGCCAGGGATAATGCGTTCTAACATCCAGATAGCAAGCGCGAGCATAAGCACGCCAAAAACAGATTTGATTGTATTCATCCAATCACCCGCTTTGGGTAGTAGTGTTCCTGCAGATGTGCCGATGACGATGAGAGGCAGACCCATACCCATACTTAATGCAAATAAAGCACTGCCACCTAAAACGGGATCGCCATGTTGGCCAATAAAGATAAGTGCACCTGCTAATGGGGGGGCTAAACATGGGCCGACAATTAAACCAGATAATAAGCCCATTAATGCGGCCCCAGCAATATGACCGCCTTGTTGTTGATGGCTGATTTGATGCAGACGATGTTGAAGTGAATGTGGCAGTTGTAATTCAAACAAACCAAACATCGACAATGATAAAACAACAAAGAGGGCGCTAAAACTACCGATAATCCAAGGGTTTTGGAACATGGCTTGTAGGTTTTCACCTAATAATCCTGTCATTACACCTGCAACGGTATAGGTTACTGACATGGCTAATACATAGGTGAGTGACAAGATAAATGCACGATGCGTGGTGATTCGCTCACCTTCGCCAACAATGATGCTGGATAAAATGGGAATCATCGGAAACACACAAGGTGTAAATGCCAACAATAAACCTAGGCCAAAAAAGCCGAGTAAAATTTTAATTAGCGTGTCTTCAGCAAGGCTTTTTGCAATACGATCTTGTTCAGCGAAAATAGGCACTGTTGATTTGGGTTCTAACGCTTGGCTTAAATCACCGGCAAGAGTAGGTAATGTAATCAGTATTTCTTTTTCTGTTGGCGGATAACAGATATGGAATGTTTCTGAACAGCCTTGATAAAAAGCTTTTAAGGTAACTTCTGAAACTGCCCCACTACGATTAATGGGTAATATTACATCAACATCATGTTGATAAACCTCACTTAAACCAAAGATCTCGTCCATTTTATTTTCACCCGCAGGGAGCGAAAATGGCTGTAATTGGACGTTATCTTGCTCGATGATTTCAAAGCGAATTTTGTCTTTATATAAATAGTTACCATCAGCGACAAGCCAACGAGCCAGTATTGTATTGGCATCCTTCGCTTGAGCAGAAAAGACAAAGGCTTCATCAACATCAGGTGGCGTATCGAACTCATTAGACAAGCCCAGACTATCTAATAAGCCTGGTCGCGCTTGAACACTAAAAGCAAGGAGTAAGAATAAAAGGGCAAAATATTTTTTCATAATCAACATTGGTCGAAAGAGAGTGTTTTAAATAGACAATACTAACAAGTGATAGTTACAGCATACAGAGTAAAAAATAATTACTGTGCTGAATAGTCATAATACTGTAATAATTGAATGCGATAATTCGTGCAATTTATTTTTAGAGTAGAGACAGAGTATGGAAATTAAAACCATTAACCAACTTGAAAAGCAGGCGATGAAAAAAAGTCATACTGAGCTTGCCAGAATAGGCTTTGCCTTATTTTTTCTTGTCGGTGTCTTAGTTTATAGCTTTGCTACAAGTGGTGGTGTACCTAATAATATGTTTTTAGCGATAGCGGCCGTTTTTGGTGGTTATATGGCGATGAACATTGGTGCTAATGATGTTGCTAATAATGTCGGTCCTGCCGTTGGTTCTAAAGCCTTAACGATGACTGGGGCAATTATTATTGCCATAATTTTTGAAGCTGCTGGAGCCATTATTGCGGGTGGTGAAGTGGTTTCAACCATTAAAAAAGGCATTATTGATATTGATGCTTTTGGTAGTGATACCGATAGTTTTTTGTGGGCAATGATGGCAGCACTATTAGCGGCAGCATTATGGCTTAACGTGGCAACAATGGCCAAAGCACCTGTGTCAACAACCCACTCCATTGTCGGTGGTGTTATGGGAGCAGGAATCGCAGCAGCAGGATTTAGCATTGTTGATTGGGGCACAATGGGCAAGATTGCGAGCTCATGGGTTATTTCTCCTGTTATTGGCGGTGTGATTGCTGCTGGCTTCCTGTTTGCCATTAAGAAAACGATTATTTTCAAAAAAAATAAAGTAGAAGCTTCTTATAAGTGGGTGCCTGTCTATGTGGCAATCATGTCGTTAGCATTTGTGACGTATCTTGTTCTAAAAGGTTTGAAGAAAGTATGGCCATCATTAGTGAATGGCTTTAATGACATCATGTTTTTTACTGTTGAAGTAACAAAAAAACCTACATTAGAAACTGCATTACTATTAGGTAGCATTGTGGCGGTAATAGTTTACTTCTGGATGAAGAAATCAATTAAAGCTAAATTAGGTACATTAGCGAATGATCGTGGTGGTGTGAATATCTTGTTTACAGTTCCATTGATCTTTGCTGCGGCATTATTGAGTTTTGCTCATGGTGCCAATGATGTGGCCAATGCTATTGGTCCATTGGCTGCGATTAATGATGCAGTAATGACGGGTGGAATTTCATCTAAAGCAGGCATTCCGTTCTGGGTCATGGGGGTGGGTGCATTTGGTATCGCGATTGGTTTAGCATTATATGGCCCTAGACTAATTAGAACGGTTGGAAGTGAAATTACTGAGCTAGATCAAATGCGTGCATTCTCTGTTGCCATGGCGGCCGCGATTACCGTCATCATTGCTAGCCAATTAGGCTTACCAGTGAGTTCAACCCATATTGCAATTGGTGGTATTTTTGGTGTCGGCTTCTTACGTGAATGGTTAGATTCGTCGGTGAGCATTGAGAATGAAATAGCTCAAGATAAAGCAGATATTAAAGGCGAAAAGAAAGCCTTGAATGCACTGCGTAACGAGTTGAAACATTTAGATAAGAAAATAGAAAAGACAGAGCAAGATTATGGGCGGATAACAACGCTTTATCGTTTGATTGATGAAGAGGAAGAAGTGCTTAAAAAAGCGAAGAAAAATTTAAAAAAAGATAAAAAGAACTTATATGTGAAGCGTGATGCGATTAAGAAGATTATTACAGCATGGGTAATTACGGTACCTTCAGCTGCTGTGATGGCTGCGGGGATCTTCCTTATGATCAAGGGCATCATGACATAGGTTTAATTATTGAATAAGTAGACTAAAAGGCCTCATTTGAGGCCTTTTTTATGTAAAATAGTCTAAATGAAACGTGCCCAAGAAATCATCCAGTCGACATTTGGTTATGACCAATTTCGTCATGATCAACAAAATATCATTCAAGAACTACTTGATGGACATGATGCCTTAGTTTTAATGCCGACAGGTGGCGGTAAATCGCTGTGTTATCAAATCCCAGCACTGGTGCGTGATGGTACGGCTATTGTCATCTCTCCCCTTATTGCCTTAATGCAAGATCAAGTTGATGCCTTACAGCAATTGGGTATTAATGCCGCTTATCTTAATTCTAGTTTGAGTTCAGGTCAGGCGAATGACGTGGAGCAACAGCTTCTTAATCAAGAACTAAAATTACTCTATGTCGCTCCAGAACGCCTATTAAATAGTCGGTTTTTGAACCTTTTAGATCAATGTCAGATTTCTTTATTTGCGATTGATGAAGCCCATTGTGTGTCGCAGTGGGGACATGACTTTCGCCCCGATTATCAGCAACTCAAACTTCTACATCAGCGTTATCCAACGGTTCCTCGCATTGCATTAACAGCAACAGCCGATCAACGAACACGTGATGAAATCATCAGCCAATTACAGCTGGATGAAGCGCAAGTCTTCATTAATAGTTTTGATCGTCCTAATATTCATTACTCAATTTCAGAAGGTAATAACGCAAAGCAGCGTTTATGGACGTTTCTGCAAAACAATCATCCTGATGATGCCGGAATTGTTTATTGTTTATCGCGTAAAAAAGTAGAAGCAACGGCGGAGTGGTTAGCGGAACAGGGGCGACTTGCTCTACCTTATCATGCCGGTTTACCACAGGAAGTGCGGCAGAAAAACCAGCAGCGATTTTTGCGTGAAGAGAGCGTTATCATCGTAGCAACCATTGCCTTTGGCATGGGGATTGATAAACCTGATGTACGCTTTGTCGCCCACCTGAACTTGCCTAAAAGCATTGAAGCGTATTATCAAGAAACAGGTCGGGCAGGGCGAGATGGAGAGCCTGCCAATGCGTGGATGGCGTATGGTTTACAAGACATCATTACCTTACGCCAATTTACGCAAAACTCGAATGCCGATGAAGCCCACAAACGGGTTGAACATCAAAAGCTAGAGTCGATGTTAGGCCTATGTGAAGTTGTCACCTGCCGACGACAATCGTTATTAGACTATTTTGATGAAACGCGAGCACAGCCATGTGGTCATTGTGATAACTGCCAGAATCCACCAGAAAAATGGGATGGCACCGAGTCGGCACAAAAAGCATTGTCATGTATTTATCGTACCGAACAGCGTTTCGGTGTGAACTATATCATTGATATTTTGCATGGGAAAAGTGACGAGCGTATTCAACGAAATGGACATGACCAAATCAGCACTTTTGGTATTGGCAGTGATACACCTGTTACAGAATGGCGAAGCTTATTTAGACAACTCATTGCTCTGGGTTATTTGGATACGGATTCTGAACGGCATGGCGGCCTTAAATTAACTGAAAAGTGTCGGTCACTATTACGCGGGGAACAGCGGCTAGAATTAAGAAAACAAACAAAACCAGAAAAAACGGCGAAAGAGAAAAAACAGAAAAATGCAGTGCGTCCACAAGACGAGACATTATGGGAAGCCTTACGTGCATTGCGTCTTCAACTGGCCGAAGAACATGGTGTGCCACCCTATGTCATATTTCATGATGTGACCTTACATGACATGCTAAAAAGTAGGCCAACGACATTGGTAGAGTTAAGTAAGGTCTCCGGTGTTGGTGAGCAAAAGCTTATTCGTTACGGACAAGAGTTTATCAATGAAATTACACAACATCCCTTATCTGAGCTGCTCAACAATCGTCTAAGTGCAACGGTGAATGAAACGCTTATCTGTTATCAGCAAGGTATAGAGATTGAACAGATCGCCCAGCAACGAGATGTTAAAAGTAGCACTATCTATACACATTTAGCCGATGCGATCGAAGTTGGCCTGCTTGATGTACGAGAAGTGTTAGATATAAGTGATGCCGAATATAATGAGATTTTATTTGTAATCGAGTCGCAAGAAGAACAAGAAAAAGGCCGACTAAAGCCAGTTTATGATGAGCTTGATGGTGAATATGATTATGGGGTGCTACGCTGTATTCAAGCATCAACCTAAGTAACAAATCTGTAATGTTTAATGGGTATGATGAGCTGATTAGATCAGGAATAAATTATGGCAACAACAATTTTAGTAGTAGAAGACGATATGGCAATCAGAGATATGCTGTGTTTTTCGCTTCGACATTCAGGTTTTGAGTGTGAATCAGTGAGTGATGCTGAAAAAGGCCTAGCATGGTTAAAAAACCAGCAACCAGAATTGATTTTATTGGATTGGATGTTGCCGGGTATTGATGGCATTGAATTTATCCGTCGATTGCGAGCAAATGATTCATGGGCAAATATTCCAGTGATTATGTTGACGGCAAAAGGTGAAAGTGAAGATATGGTGAAGGGCTTAAGTGTTGGCGCTGATGACTATGTGAATAAACCTTTTTCACCGCCAGAGCTAATGGCAAGAATAAAAGCGGTCATGCGACGATGCAATATTGTCGATACGGATGATAATCAGAAAATTGAAATTGCAGGTTTGGTTTTAGATACTAAAAGTCACCGTGTTAACGTGAATGAACAAAGAATAGATCTTGGCCCTACAGAGTTTCGCTTATTACATTTCTTTATGAAGAATCCTGAACGGGCTTATAGTCGAGGTCAATTGCTTGATCATGTTTGGGGGGATACTGTTTATATTGAAGAACGTACTGTTGATGTGCATATCCGTCGTTTACGCAAAGCATTAGAAGCGACAAGCCACGAGCATTTAGTACAGACTGTGCGTGGGGTTGGTTATCGTTTTGCTGAAACGTAGAGACTATTTCTTATGATGCATTGGGACTATTGGCGCTTGATAGCAACGATCAGTCTGGCAGGCTTTGTTGGTCTATTGTTTGATCAAATGTTAGTCGCGATGTTTTTAGCGGTGCTTGCCTATGCTTTATGGTTACAGCATAGCTGGAATAAGCTGTACCGATGGTTAAGAAACCCTAAAAAGAATCGATCACCGAGTGCGGAAGGGGTGATGAATGATGTGTGTAGAGAAATTGAGTGGGTTCGTAAGCAAAATAGATCACGGAAGAAAAAGTTAGCGAGTTATTTAAGGCGATTTCAGGTAACGACAGCAGCATTGCCTGATGGCATTGTGGTTATTGAGACGGATGGTCGCATTATCTGGTCAAACACTGTTGCAGAGAGTTTGTTGGGTGTTTACTGGCCTCAAGACAATCATGTTCGGGTTAAAAATTTGATTCGCGATCCTAAGTTTCAAGCATTATTTGATTCAGGAATCACGGATGGACAATTTGTGCATGTGACATCCCCCTTAAATGCCAATATGCAGCTTGAAGTCAAAATGGTGAGTTATATGGGCACGGGTCGGCTACTCGTTGCACGAGATATCACGCAAACATTGAAACTGCAAACAATGCGACGAGACTTTGTCGCCAATGTATCTCATGAATTAAGAACACCTTTAACCGTATTACGCGGTTATTTAGAAACCTTTAATGAAGATAGCCCCGCAGAACAGTGGGGTGCCGCTTTGCCTGTTATGCAACAGCAAACAGAGCGTATGCATGTCATGATTACCGAGTTATTGGCGTTGTCACAATTGGAAACGGGCGAGAAATCAATAAATCAGGAATCAATAGATGTGCAGGCTTTATTGACCTCTGTAATTGATGATGCAAAAAAGCTTGAAGAGTATCAACATCATAATATTGAGCTTGAACTACTAAGTAATGATGACTTACTTGCTGATGGCGATGAAATACGTAGTGCCATATCAAACCTGATCTTTAATGCCGTTAAATATACACCGGCTAAATGCAGGATTAATATTAAGTGGTATGTTGATAGTAAGGGGGCATATATTGAGGTGCAAGACTTTGGCGAAGGTATTGCAGAGCATCACTTAGAAAGGCTAACAGAACGCTTTTATCGTGTAGACAGTGGTCGAGCACAAGAGATGGGTGGCACAGGGCTAGGGCTTGCTATCGTAAAACATATATTGCAAAGACATGATGCAGAGCTAACAATTGAGAGTAAGGTTGGGGCTGGCTCTCTATTTATTTGTCATTTCCCTTTAACAAATACCGTTGCTCCATCGTAATAAATTCTATTGTCATAGAATCGTAATATTTCTTTCATAACACTGTCACATTTCAAGGTGATACTGCTCCCTGACAATTAATTCAAATGATTTTAATTCAGGAGTTGAGCACTAATGTTCACAAAAAAACTTGCAATCTTGGGTGCCGCAGTAACGATGGCATTTTC
>WTAY01000261.1 GCA_013139345.1 Methylophaga sp.
TCTGCAAGATCGTGCCAAACAGCACTGTTCATACTCCAGCCATGCAACATCACTAAGTCAGGACCTTGCCCTATTACTTTAATGTGCATTATCTTTTACCATTCAATGCATAAGCTTTGTCATTCAATGCATAAGCTTTGTCATTCAACGCATAAACTTCGTCATTCCCGCGCATGCGGGAATCCAACGATAGTGGATATTGCAACTGCCCATGGATCCCCGCATGCGCGAGGATGACGAGTACGTGATTTAATCTGCACATATTACTTCCAAAGCATCCAAAAGTTGAGTCACCTGTTGCTCTGTATGATTCGCAGAAAAAGTAATTCGTAATCTAGCAGAACCCTCAGGTACGGTAGGTGGTCTTATCACACCAACTAAGAGGCCTTTTTCTTCTAAGGCTTTACCAATATTGATTGCTTGCTGATCATCACCAATTAATACTGGTTGAATTGCTGTTGATGAGTCCATCAGATTTAAACCAAGCTGTTTTGCACCCGCTCTAAACTGGGAAATTAATGACTGCAATTTTTCTCGCCGCCAACTTTCTTGTTCTACCAACGTCAAGCTTGCTAATGTAGCTGCTGCAATAGCAGCGGGTTGTGCCGTGGTATAGACATAACTTCGTGCTTGTTGGATTAACGTCTCGATAACCTCATCATCAGCAGCAATAAATGCGCCTGATGTTCCAAATGCTTTGCCAAAGGTGCCCATAATAATAGGTAATTCATCTTGACCAAGGTTCCAGTATTCAACACTGCCTCGACCATGTTCACCTAATACTCCAAGAGCATGTGCTTCATCGAGTAACACGGCAGCATGATGTTGTTTAGCCTGCGCCATAATCTCAGGCAAAGGTGCAATATCACCATCCATACTAAACACACCATCGCTCACTATCAGTTTATTTTTTGCTGTACAGGCTTTATCTAAACGCTTATGAAGGAGTGACATATTGGCATGAGGATAACGTAATAGATCAGCCTCAGATAAACGCGAACCATCTAGTAATGAGGCATGATTAAGTTTATCTTGAATAACCGTATCACCACGCGTCATCAACCCATCAATAATACCCATATTGGCTTGATAGCCAGAGGAAAACAGTAAGACCCGTTGTTGGCCTGTAAACTCAGCTAATGCTAGTTCCAACTTTTGATGATAATGACTATGCCCTGTCAACAAATGAGCTGCGCCTGCACCAACACCTTCCTGTTCCACGGCATCAATAAAGGCTTTTTTTAATGCAGGGTGACTGGCAAGTCCTAAATAATCATTACTGCAAAATGACAAACGCTTTTGTCCATCAATAACAACATGTACGCCTTGCTCTCCAAGGCGTGTTCGTTGCCTGCGATATCGGCCAGTCGCCTTCTTGTCGGCTAGCTGTTCAACTAATTGTTGTGACCAAGGCAAGCTTGCCATTTAGTGACTACATGCTTCCTTAGCCGGTGCAGAATGTTCACCGATAACCGTGTTAATGCCTAAGCGCTCAAACAGCTTTTGGTCATGTTCTGTTCCTGGGTTATCGGTTGTCAGTAATTTATCACCATAGAAGATCGAGTTTGCACCAGCAAGGAAACACATGGCTTGCAGTTCATCACTCATGCTTTCACGTCCAGCAGATAGTCGCACAAAAGATTGTGGCATCATCAAACGCGCCACAGCAATAGTACGAACAAATTCTAAAGGATCAATATCGTCATTTTCTGCCAGTGGTGTGCCTTCAACTTTAACTAATAAATTGATTGGTACACTTTGAGGGTGGCTGGGCATATTGGCCAAACCTACTAACATGCCTGCACGGTCTTCATCATTTTCACCCATGCCGACAATACCACCACTACACACGTTAATATCTGCATCACGCACATAACTCAAGGTGTCTAAACGATCTTGATACGTTCGGGTACTGATCACTTCACCATAAAATTCAGGTGAAGTGTCTAAGTTATGGTTGTAATAATCTAGCCCTGCTTCTTTTAGGCGTTTAGCTTGATGATCTTCTAACATACCTAAGGTAACGCAGGTTTCTAAACCTAAATCTTTCACACCTGTCACCATGGTTGCAACACGCTCAAGATCACGATCTTTTAAGTTGCGCCATGCCGCTCCCATGCAAAAACGACTTGCACCAGCTTCTTTCGCTTGTGTCGCATTTTCTAATACTTTATCAAGTGGCATTAACGGTTCAGCTTTCACCGCTGATTCATGATGAACACTTTGTGGACAGTAACCACAATCTTCGGCACAACCACCTGTTTTAATGCTCAATAAAGTACTGACTTGCACTGCATTAGGATCAAAGTTTTGACGATGAGATGTTTGAGCACGAAACATTAAGTCAGAGAAAGGTAAGGCATAAAGTGCTTCAACTTCTTCATTTGTCCAATTGTGACGAATACTTTGATCGGTTTCTGTTTGATTTTCAGGCATGATGTTACTTCGTTATATTTGAAAGGATTCAATAAGTAATGAACTCATTTTTACCGCGATTATACAGCAATCTTCCATCAATACCCTGTAGGCTTTGTGGCGCTCCTAGCCAAGAATACGCTTTATGTAGTGCCTGTATTAATGATTTACCATTACTCGGCCCCTCTTGCCCTCGCTGTGCGATGCCCACAACTCATGGGCAACTTTGCGGTCAATGCCTAACCCAACCACCAGAACAAGACCTCAGTTTCAGTTTATTTCGTTATCACGACCCTATTAATCGTTTAATTGCTGACTTGAAATATCATGACAAACTTTATCTCACTCAGCTATTTTCACACTTAATGAGCAAGCAACTCATACAGTCTCCTTTACCCCACTGTTTAATTCCTATCCCATTACATCCAAAACGGTTACGCCAACGTGGTTACAACCAATCATTAGAACTTGCTAAAACATTATCCAAACAGTTAAATATTCCGGTAAGTAACCGCTATTTAAGCCGAATTATAAATACGGCACCGCAAGCCTCTTTACCATTCAAGCAACGAGAAAGTAATATTAAACATGCATTTAAGCTTATGAGTTCTAGTGTCCCATCACATATAGCACTGGTTGATGATGTATTAACGACTGGCCACACTGCAAATATTGCAGCAAAATTACTTAGACAAAAAGGCGTAAAAGTAATTGAAGTATGGACAATTGCTCGCACAATAAGACATGATTAGCATATACATATACTAAATGGATGCTTGACCTATTAGCCATGCCGCCTAATTCTGATCTATTACAAGCAAAACTAGATGCGCTTCTGCGTATTGCAAAAAATAATGATCAGAAACAGAAAAACTTCCAAGAATATGAATTAAGCTTATTAAATAGTTCTGGTTTATTTGATTTATTGTCCATTATATTAGAGAAGCATTTAGACCGATTTCAACTGACAGAAGTCACACTGCTTCTGCTTGACCCCGAATATGAATGCCAACGTTTATTAGCAGCAACTCCCCAACCCAATTCGTGGAAAGGTCGACTACTCTTTACTGATAGCGAGCGAACACTACAAAAAACCTATAATGTTCGTCATAGACCCAACCTATCGGAATTCACTCCTAAGCTTCACCACGCCTTCTTTCCCAATTATGTAGAACTGGGGTCAGTTGCAATACTCCCACTAATTCGCCGCAATAGAATCATCGGTAGTTTAAACTTGGGAAGTCGTATGAGTGATAGATTTCAAGCCCATATTGGCACTCAGTTTTTACAACACCTCACCGCTGTTATCTCAGCATGTATTGAAAATGCAAAACTACAAGAAAACATCAAACAACTCGGCTTATTAGATCCATTAACAGGCATCAATAATCGTCGCTTTTTTGATCAACGTGTCACAGAAGAAGTCACCCTAGCACAGCGAAATAAAACACCATTATCATGTCTATTTATTGATTTAGATCACTTTAAAAATATTAATGACACCTATGGTCATCAAGCGGGAGATGACGTATTAAAACATGTTGCACTCATTTTTAATGACACCATGCGAACAAGTGACGTATTGGCTCGTTATGGGGGAGAAGAGTTTGTCATCTTACTTGCAAATACCAGTAGCCAAGATGCCTATGATATTGCCGATCGACTCCGAACTATTGTCGCCAAAACATCATTTAGCATTACTCCAGAGATATCGTTAAACATCACCTTATCAATTGGGCTTTCAACACTGGGTGATAACCAACATATAACAACAACTCAACACCTTGTAAGTTTTGCAGATCAGGCAGTGTATGCAGCTAAAAAATCCGGAAGAAACCGCGTACACCGTGCACATTATTCCTGATTAAACATTTGGAGCGCATAGTCATGACGGACCGTATTAAGCAGTTAATTGAACAAATCAAACAATTAGAAGATGATTTAAGTAATGAACTGCATCAACATGAAGATGCCCTACTATTCCACTTAAAAGGTAAGAAGGTTCAGTTTGAAAAAAGTGTTAGACAGGCTCATAAACAATTAAAAACAGCCGTTATACCTTGGTTATTTGGCATTCAGCCTCGCAACCTTCTTACCGCCCCCATTATTTATAGCATGATCATTCCATTGGTAATAAGTGATCTCTTTGTCAGCTTCTATCAAGCAACGTGCTTTCCTATTTACAAAATCACCAAAGTTCGACGCAGTGATTATCTTATTTTTGATCGTCATCACCTTGCCTATCTCAATGTCTTTGAAAAATTTCACTGCCTTTATTGTGCCTATGCCAATGGCGTTATCGCTTATATTCGAGAAATTATTGGTCGAACAGAACAGTATTTCTGCCCCATCAAACATGCGCGTAAAGCACTTAATAATCACCCTCGTTACAGGGAGTTTATACCCTATGGAGAAGCTGAGGCTTATCATGAGAAACTCAATAAATTTCGTAGCGCTATGACTAAAGAAGAATAATTGAACTTGGGTGACGAATTAAAATTGAATAGCGATCTTTTGTCCGAGAGGCCCAGCCACGGATTTCTAATGGCTTATTAAGGTAAAGTTCTAAGTCAGGAAATAACGCTAGCTTATCCTTTGGAATACGGATATCAACTTTATCACTTAAAGTTAAACGTATATATTTACGGGTCGATTTTACTTTCGTTGCTGTCGCTAAAAATCGTTGCCAGCCTGAACGTTTTCTTTCTCGTGATAACTCATCAATTGAAATAGGCTGATATGAGTCTAAACTCCAAATACCAAGACCTTGATGCGAGGCCGATTCTTCGGCTTTTTTTAGCTCATCGAGGTAACGTAAATTTGGGGGAATAATGCTAAGTGTTGCAAGGCCAGCTTGAACAAGTTCTTTATTCAAGTGTTCACCTTCTATTGAAAACAAATGCGCCAAGGAACGGTCGTATTTATCTTTCTTTTGAACATCATATTCTAGGAATACTGAACCTTGCTGTAATTTGTCTTTTAACCATTGTTTTGCAGTCAAACCACCTTCTTCACCTTGTCGATAACGACTTTCAATTTCTGGTGTATTAATTCCCAGTAACCGAACACGATCACCATTTTTTAGAATAATCGTATCACCATCATAAACACGTTTTACTTGGTGTTTATAACGGTATATTTTTGCAGGAGGTTTAACAAGGGTGGCGTTTGTCGAAGATTGATCAGAAAAGCTAACATTGCCTTTTTCATCTTCATAACGAAATATATCAGCAGAAATAAAATTGGCCTGCATAAGCAGGCCAATTAATAATAATCCATTACATAATCGTCTCATGGGTTTATTGTCCCATAAAACTAATATTTAATGACTAATAGTGTTATACGCGTAATCATTGGAAATGCAGATCTCCCCAATTCATCATTTCCATTAATCCTTAATTTTATCTCCTCACCCCAACCCTCTCCAACAGGAGAGGGAGCTTTAGCCCCTTCTCCCTTGAGGGAGAAGGTTGGGATGAGGGGGGCAATCTAAATAAAACTATTAGCGTACGTTACTCCATGCAGAACCTAGATCTAAATTCTCAAACCATGATAAGAAACGAGCAACATCTTCACCTCTAAAGATCGCGCCATGTTGTGGGCACAACATTTCTACATCACGTTTACGTACTTCTGCAATCCAACGCATTTTTGCTGTGTTTGATGGCATCCAACGACGATGGAAGTATTCCATATATTGGGTATGTTCATCAAAGTTAGTAACAAATAATTCTGTAGAATCATCTGGTAATAGTGCAGCACCGATATCACCTGAGAAAAAGATTTTCGACTGCGGATCATAAACTGATAAGTTGCCTGATGAATGTAGGTAATGAGCTGGAACCACTTCAAGATCATGCCCACCTAACGTGATAACGCCACCTTCATCGGGAATAGGACGAATATTTTCAAGTTTCACACCAAAGTGAGTGATAAAACTGACCCAAATTTTAGGCATATAAACAATTAAGTCAGGGTTAGCTTGGATCCATAAAGGTAGTGATGAGATAACATCAGGATCTTGATGCGAGGCAAAAATTGCCTCAACATTCGCTAGTTCAAAATGTTTTGAGAACTCAGCCGCAACCACTGAAAAGTTTTCAACACCGCCGGGATCAAGTAATAAACCACGGCCATTATTCTGAATTAGGTAGTGGTTGGTATCAATGACTTCTTCACGGCGTTCGGCATCACGGCCCATAACCATCCAACTATGTGCATTCTTTTTATACAGTTGTTCAACGCGCATAAAGTAATTTCCCCTGATTATTTTGTTGTTTTTCCATCGCCTCAGACAAATCACGTAAAAGTGATCGTTGTCGCGCTGATTGTAGGCCTAGTTGCCCAACTAATTCTCTTAACATGCTTGATACAGCTTCAAAGCTGACACCATGCTCTCCGGCACTTGCTGCTTCAACAGATGAACATACAGCAAGGTATTCACCTTTTTTTACTAAAATAGCGATAGGTGCCAGAAGGTTGGTTAATGTACCTAAACTACGGCTCAATTTATGATTATTAGCTCTTAGTTCATCAACAACCTGCTTTTGGCTACTATCAAAGAACTTGTGTGATGTAACGATATCTTTGCCTTCTAATCGGCCATGTAAGTCTTCAAAGATCGTATAATTCGTAAATAGCTTGGCTAGGTTTGAAGCTAACTTCACTATTTGTGCAATGATCTTTTGAGTATCGCCAATACATTCTGATACTTCATCACCAAGTAGTTGAATATCTTGTGTCAGCACTCGAAAAGCATCGCCCTCACTACCGGCTCGTGCCGCACTGCTCACTGCATTCGATGATAATAAATGCATTTGCTTGGCCAAAGGCACTAGCTTATGCAATTCGGTATTCAAGCTCACGCACTGTCGAAAGATAGTGTTGTACTCTTCTCCCATCCTACGTGTATGTAAATTTCCGCTCACATTCAACCTCATTCAAGTCTTAAATCGTTGCATAATGAATAACGATACCTAAAAACAAGACGGCACCAACCCAATTATTGTTAAGAAAAGCATGCATACACTGTGCCGGTTCTCTATCGGCAGTGATTTTATGCTGGTATACAGATAATCCTGCTGCAAGACAAATGCCAGCATAATAACTTAAGCCTAACTCTAGTTGCCCACCCACCAAGATCATCACAAATAAGAAACTTAGCTGTAAAACACCAATAATAATCTTATCATCATCACCAAATAAAATAGCAGTAGATTTCACTCCAGCTAACAAATCATCTTCCCGATCTGCCATGGCATAAAACGTATCATAAGCTGTTGCCCACAGAATGTTAGCCAGAAATAATAACCATGCGATAGTCGGTATTGTATTG
This sequence comes from Methylophaga sp., assembly GCA_013139345.1. Lineage (GTDB taxonomy): Bacteria > Pseudomonadota > Gammaproteobacteria > Nitrosococcales > Methylophagaceae. Next base: position 7,751 of record WTAY01000261.1, read on the forward strand.
GTTTGAGCGGCAAATGCCATTGGAATAGCCCAGCCAAAAGCGGCCCCTAAATAGACTTGGGGCAAGTAGGTATAACGCTTCATATAGGGATAGGTAGCCGCCAAAAACAAACCAATAAATGACATCCAAATCGTCATCGTATTGAGTAGTAATACAAGTAAAAAGGCCGTTATTCCTAGTCCTGCAAATAGCTGTAATGCCTGTTTGGGTTGCAATGCTCCCGTTATCAACGGTCTACTTGCTGTTCTAAAGACGAGTCCATCCACCTTTCTATCAGCATAATCATTTATAACGCACCCCGCACTACGCATAAGAATCACGCCTAAAGTGAACACAATTAATACCGTTAAATCAGGCTTGCCTTCGGCTGCAATCCATAAGGCTGATAAGGTTGGCCACAGGAGCAATAAAATCCCGATAGGGCGATCTAAACGCATTAATTTAATATAAGGTAATAATTTATTTTGTATGTCATCCATTACATACTCTCCATTAAAGTCGGCAAAAATATCTCATTCACAAGCAAAATTTTGCCGCCTAAATAAAAATGTGACCGACGGCCCCATAATTCATCTGGACGACTATTTTCTTCTAATACGGCCATTTCATATAACCACTGTCCCGGTTTTAAACATGCAATCTCAATAGGGCCTCTTTTGACTGTGGGTTCTGTAAATAACAGTTCTCCCAGAGGTCTATTACCCAAGGAGTTAAAACGATGTTTCATGGCTTGAAAGGTATGTAATGGAACCACTGTTCGTGCGTAGACCTTTGCTGTATCACCATCCATTAGCCTCACTTCTCGTTGAAATGCCATCTGAGTCATTGGTACACCTAGTAACTGACATTCATCCGGCAACGCTCGCATCCAGCAGTTTCCGAGTACATGAACTGAAAACGCATCGGTATTATGCTGTTGTAAACGTCTTGTCAGTGACCCCGTATCCGTCAACCATGACGCTAATTCTTTTGGCATTAAACGCTTTTGCGGCGTATGCCATCGGGTCCATTCTCTTATCTCACTCATACATGTCCAAATTCTAATTTATGACCAAACCATCGATTAATTAACTCTTCTACACGCTCTGGGCTTGTCTGTAAAAAAGCATCGGCAGCATCCGACATCACTGCTAATAAATCGTCATCTTCTAATAAGTTTGCTACTCGGAACTGAGGCAGTCCTGTTTGGCGTGTTCCTAATAATTCACCGGGACCTCGTAATTCTAAATCACGTTGAGCGATGACAAAACCATCTGTACTATCACGTAAACAACTGAGACGTGATTGCCCATTCTCAGATAATGGTCCGTGATACATCAACACACAGTGACTTTGCACACTTCCCCGCCCTACTCGGCCGCGTAATTGATGTAATTGTGCTAAGCCTAGTCGCTCCGCATTTTCAATTACCATTAAACTCGCATTCGGGACATCAACGCCCACTTCAATCACCGTTGTAGCAACTAATAAGTCAATATCACCGGCTTTAAAAGCCTGCATAACCTGCTCTTTCTCAGCAGATTTCATTCGACCATGAACAAGACCAACGTTGATATCGGGTAAGGCATCTTGTAACTCTGTTGCGGCATCTTCTGCTGCCTGACATTGTAGATGTTCTGATTCTTCAATCAGTGTGCACACCCAATAAACTTGCCTTTTCTCTTGGCAGGCAACGTGAACACGTTCAACAATATCTCCACGACGTGAATCAGGTAAAACAACTGTTTTGACGGGGCTTCGTCCAGGTGGAAGTTCATCAATCACAGATACATTGAGATCGGCATAAGCGGTCATGGCTAAGGTTCTAGGAATAGGGGTTGCTGTCATCACCAGTTGATGGGGAAAACTGTCACTCCCCCGCCCTTTATCCCGTAATGCTAGCCGTTGATGAACACCAAAACGGTGTTGCTCATCAATCACGACTAGACCCAAGTTATTAAAAATCACTTCATCTTGAAATAAAGCATGCGTTCCAACTGCAACGTGAATATCTCCTGAACTCAGTTCAGCAATCACTTCTTTTCTTTGTGATGCCGTTTGTTTTCCTGCACACCAGCCAACTTTTATCCCTAAAGGCTCAAGCCATGTTTTAAAGGTCTGCAAATGTTGCTCGGCTAAGAGCTCTGTTGGCGCCATCATCACCGCTTGATAACCTGCCGATACAGCTTCAACCACCGCTAAAGCAGCAACAACCGTTTTACCAGAACCTACATCGCCTTGAACTAAGCGTTGCATCGGAACTGCTTGCTGTATATCCGCTAAAATTTCCTTAACAACACGTTGCTGAGCCTGAGTTAAAGGAAAAGGCAGTTGATCTAATAACTGTTGCCGATGATGAGCATCACCTTTTAATATCACTGCTGAATGATGCTGCATATCAGCTCTTACTTTTCTCATACTTATTTGTTGAGCTAATAGCTCTTCATAAGCTAAGCGGCGCTGATAGGGATGTCGTCGATCTAATAATTGTTGCACATCAACATCAGGGGGGGGGCGGTGAACATGCTGTAACGCCTCAACTAATGAGGTATCTGCGACAGGGTGTAAGCGAACTGAGTCAAATAATAATTCAGGCAAACTCTCTTTATCTAAGCAATTCAATGCTTGTGCCATAAACTTCCGAAAACTCAGCTGATGAAGCCCTTCCGTTGTCGGATAAATAGGCGTAAGTTCGGCATCCACAGCGACGATCGAATCTGTTTTTATTAGCTCATATTCTGGGTGAACAATTTCTAGCGATGAAGGTCCACTACGTACCTCACCAAAGCAACGTATTCGTACACCTTTTGCTAATTGCTGTAACTGTGTATTAGAGAAATGAAAGAACCGTAACGTCAAAGAACCCGTGCCATCCTCAATATGACAAAGCAAGGACCGTCGCCGGCCAAATTTGATACTTGAAAGTTTTATTGTTCCCTCAATAAGTGCCTCTTGCTGAGGTCTAAGAGATCCTAGGGCTTGTATGCGAGTACGATCTTGATACCGAAGCGGTAAATGAAAAAGAAGGTCTTGGATATGAACAATGCCTAGCTTTTCTAAACGTTCAGCGACTTTCGCCCCAACGCCTTTCAAAGCGGTGACAGGCTGTGATAAAGAAAGTGTGTTTACCACAGCCTTTTTAGCCATTTAAATATTAAGCACCCAAATGCATCACTGCATCCATTTCAACTGGAACATCTTTCGGCAATGAAGCAACGCCAATCGCAGCACGTGCAGGGTAAGGCTGTTGGAAGTATTCCGCCATAATTTCATTCACAGTGCCAAAATAACTTAAGTCGGTTAAAAAGATATTTAATTTAACAATATCTTGCAAACTACCACCGGCAGCCTCAGCAACAGCCGTTAGGTTATCAAACACACGACGAACTTGTGTCGCAAAATCACCTTCAACAACGGTCATTGTTTCAGGTACTAATGGGATCTGGCCTGACATATAAACAATATCACCCACTTTAACTGCTTGAGAGTAAGTACCAATTGCTTCAGGTGCGTTTGAGGTGTGAATAATTTCACGTGCCATCTTATGATTTCTCCATTTTAAATATGATTAATTTTTACGAGAGATACGCTCAATTAAATCTACACGTCTCAATCGTCGAATTACTTGTGCTAAATGTTGTCGGTCTGTTACTTCAATCGTTAAGTGTAAATCAGAATATCCGCCATCTCGTTCATCGACAATCACATTATCGATATTAGAATCTGCCTCGGATACAGCCACTGCAACCGTTGCCAATACACCCCGTTGGTTTTTTGCATGAACAATAATATCGACGGGAAATTCACGACTCACATCGTCAGCCCAAGTCACATCTAACCACTTTTCATTCTGGGTGCGTAACTTAAGCGTGTTCTTACATGATGCTTGATGAACAACAATGCCTCGCCCAGCACTGATAAAACCATGAATAGGATCACCAGGAATAGGGTGACAACATCGAGCGAAACTCACCACAAGCCCTTCTGTTCCAGCAATGATCAGCGGTGCAGCTGACTCTTCATCAAGGGATGTACCATTCTGAGTTAATTTTTGAGCAACCACCAATGCAGAACGATTACCTAGACCAAGCTCACCTAGTAACTGTTCAAAGTTATCAAGCTCAAATTCTTCAAGAACCTGAGAGATTCGCTCTTTAGATAAGTCATCTACAACACTCGAAAAAACACTGAGATGTTTATTCAATAGTCGTCGGCCTAATAACTCAGCATCTTCATTACGAAGTTGTTTCAAATAGTGACGAATAGACGAGCGTGCTTTCGCTGTTGTCACAAAGTTTAACCATGACGGGTTGGGGTGCGATGTTGATGCAGTAATAATCTCAACAGACTGCCCCGTTTCAAGTTTGGTACTTAACGGTACTAAATGACGGCCCACTTTGGCTGCAACACATGAGTTACCGACATCGGAATGTACAGCATAGGCAAAATCAACAACAGAAGCACCGCGTTGCATGGCCATAATTTGACCGTTCGGTGTGAATACATAAATTTCTTCTGGGAATAAATCAATGCGTAGGTTTTCTAAGAACTCAACAGAATCCCCAGAGCCTTTTTGCATTTCAAGGATGCCTTGCAACCATTGTCGCGCAAGACGGTGCGCTTGATTACTGCCTTCATTCTCACCTGTTTTATACAACCAATGTGCAGCAACGCCCGCTTCGGCCATTTGGTCCATGTCTCGGGAGCGAATTTGCACTTCAATAGGCACACCATAAGGCCCAAATAAAACCGTATGTAAGGATTGATAGCCATTAGCTTTGGGAATGGCAATATAGTCTTTGAACTTACCTTGCACAGGTTTGTATAAATTATGCACAACACCTAACATTCGGTAGCAGGCATCAACATCATCAACCACAATCCGAAACGCATAAACATCCATGACTTCAGAAAACGTCAGGCGTTTACTGACCATTTTCTGATACAAGCTATAAAGGTTCTTCTCCCGCCCTTGAATTTCGGCTGTTAAGCCTTCTTGCTCCATACGTTCAAGTGCAGATCTGGTGATTTGGCTAACAATCTCTTTACGGTTACCTCGTGCCTTACGAACAGCATCAGATAAAACACGATAACGTATAGGATATAAGACATGAAAACCCAAGTCTTCTAATTCACAACGCATTAAATTCATGCCTAAACGTTGTGCAATAGGTGCATAAATATCTAATGTTTCATGGGCAATTCTGCGACGTTTATCAGGACGTAAATGCCCTAGTGTCCGCATATTATGGAGTCTGTCTGCTAGTTTAACGATGATCACTCGAATATCTTGTGACATCGCTAACAGCATTTTTCTTAGGTTTTCAGCCTGTGCATGTTGCTGGGTTTCAAATGCGGCCTTAGCTAGTTTTGTCACACCATCAACTAATAGCGCGACTTCTTCACTAAATTCAACAGCTAACGCTTCTCGGCTAACCTCGGTATCTTCAATAACATCGTGCAACAAGCCCGCCATAATGCACTCATTATCCATGTGCATCATGGTTAAAACATGGGCAACAGCTAATGGGTGAGTAATATACGGTTCACCTGAGCTGCGAGTCTGACCTTCGTGAGCCTCTTTTGCAAAATAGTAGGCTCGACGAATATCATCAACGGGTTTTGCTTCTAAATAATTGGACGCGGCAAAACACAGATCTTCGATAGTGAGCAACGGTTCAGCATTGTGAACAAGCTCAAGCTCCGCAGCAACTGTTGTTTTTTCGCTCACAATTTCACAAGACTCTTACAGTATTTAAATCAATTAAAAATAATTGAACAAGGTATAGCCTCATAACTTGCATCGCGAGTTTTTTACTCTGAAGCTTGTAACTCTTCATCTTTTACAATGCTTTCTTCAGCATGTTCACGCGCACTTGTTTTCTCAAGGATGCTTGCATCAATTAAGCCTGCAGCAATTTCACGTAAAGCGATAACGGTTGGCTTGTCATTATCTTCAGGAACTAAAGCATCCGCACCGTTAGATAATTCACGCGCACGTTTTGCAGCAACTAACACTAACTGAAAGCGGTTATCTACATTTTCCAAACAATCTTCTACAGTAGTACGAGCCATGATTCTATTCCCAAACGAAAACCGTGTATTTTACGAAATATTAGACTATTAAGCCAGAAGTTCTATTAATAAGTCAGCCTGCACTTGTTTCTGGACATTTAAAGAATGTCGTCTTGCGGAAATTACCGCTATTAAATCATCCAATGCTATATCAAAATCATCATTTACAATTAAATAATCAAACTCAACATAATGAGACATTTCATTTTCAGCATCTTGCATTCTACGAGCAATAATCTCATCGTTATCTTGTCCTCGGCCTCGTAATCGCTGTTCTAATGCCGATTTAGATGGTGGTAAAATAAAAATGCTTGTGCTGTCAGGATAGTTTTGGCGTACCTGCTGTGCTCCCTGCCAGTCAATTTCCAAGATAACATCACGCCCCTGTTTTAACTGAGACAAAACAGAGTCTGATGATGTGCCATAAGAATTATCAAAAACAGTCGCTGATTCTAGAAAAGCACAGTCATCACGCATTTGCGCAAATTCATCTTGGCTAACAAAAAAATAATCTTTACCATCGACTTCGCCCTCGCGAGCTGATCGCGTCGTATGAGATACAGATAATCGAACTTCTGTTTGCTTGTTAACCAAGGCATTAACTAAACTCGTTTTACCCGCACCTGATGGTGCTGCCACAATAAAAAGGCTACCACTCATACTTATTGTTTCCTTAACCTATCTTTAAATATTAATTTAATGACAACTGCTATCATCTATTTTTCACAATGATTATACGTTAAGTTTTTATTAATCCGAAGTCCAGCTTATTTAATTTTTGCTACAAAAAGCCCCGAATAACGGGGCTTTTTCTCTCTGAAAATTGTTTCTTTATTCAATATTAGTCACGTTAATTTCTTCTACTAAGACAATAGCAAGCCCTGATGTATAGGCATTATATGTAATACCATCAACACCTTCTTGAGTGCCTGAACTAACCCATGCATCAGATGAGACCAATGCATCTAAATTATCACCTTTAATAATCAAAGTATTAGTCTCATCAGTAACATCTAAAACATCGGCTGCAGTCAAGGTCAATGTATTGTTATTACCACCTCCAGTGATATCCAGTACCTCTACATTTTGTAGTGATAATGGGCCTGTTCCAAGGTTAACGCTACCATCAATAATAACCGTATCAATGTCCGTTGCTGAGAAGAGACCATTCATTTCTTCACCGGTATTGATAATGTAATTTGAGTCTAGAACATCACTTAGGGTAATCGTGTCGTCACCACCATCAGTATTAATAATAAATGTCTCTGTAGGACCGGGCGCACCGACCGTAGTTGCTGCGGCATTGATTGTAATATTATCATTACCTTCACCACTATCAATATCACCACGCTCAGCATCATTAATTACTATCGTGGATGTATCTTCACCACGTGTTTGAACATCAACACTGATAAAATCATTTACTGTAATATCTCCATCCGTATCTGTCTGAATAAAGACATTTTCTACATCTGATGTTTGAGAAACAGTAACAGCACCTGAGTCATCAATACTCATGTCAACCTGATCAGGAACATCAATAAAATACACTTCTGCATTTGTTAGTATGACGTTCTCCCCGCTACCGTCATTATCAAAATATTGAGTATGGTTTATTGCTCGATCCTGAGTGCCATCAACATTTGTTGCATCACTAATGACAACATAAGTTCCGGGGTCCACAATACTTATTGCTAAAGAATCAGCACCCGCACCTGTCACCTCACTATTAGATATAGTCGATACTTTTTCTGCTGACGCATCACTAGGGTCAATTCTTACAATAATACCTGCACCATCTAATCCCCATAACACGCCAATATCATCAAATGAAAGTCCATCTATTGTATAGGCTGTTGTAGATAAATTATCATGTGTTTCGACAATTTGATCAATCAAAACAGGAACTTCAATAGGATCTCCAAGTGATACAGGAACCACCCAGAGATCGTCACCAACTGCAATATACATAGTGGTCCCATCCGGCGTTACTGCGATTGCATCTGCTTTAGCACTATTTGGTGCATCAGCAATTAATGTTGGTGTGTTCGTACCAAAGTCATATGAATAAATTAAATCCCCATCTGCATAGTAGAAATTACCCGCTGCATCAAAAGTCGCCGCAGATGTTTTTGAGAAATCGGTAACTTCATCAATAATCTCCGTTTCGGCTGTTGCTGGATTAATCTTTACTAACCATTCATTTGGTTCTTTAGAAGCAAAGCCATACAAAAATCCATCGTCAGGACTCAGAGATAAACCAGAGGTAGAGTTAGGTCCAAGTGAAACTCCATTGACCATAACTTCGCCCACTCGGGTGGTTTCACCTGTTTCCAAGTCAATCGCGTATAACTGTTCACCATCTACCGTTTTAGAACCGGCGACAGTATAGGCTAGACCCGTTGGGAAGGTTTCAATGTCATTATCTAAGATGGTTCCGATACCTTGTGCATCACTAATCGTTGCATTAACAGCACCAGATAAATCAACATTAAATGTTTCTTCTAGCTCAAATACTTGGTCGTCTGTGATATTTAATGTGATGGTTTGCTCCGCCTGACCAGCTAAGAAGTTGAGGGTTCCTGATAAAGCACTAGTTCCAGCAGTGTAGTCATCGGGAGTTAACGCAGTATCTTGACTAACAACATAGTTAACACTTGATGCTAAGCTTGTTAAGCCAACTTTATTAACGGTAAAAGTTATCGTTCCATCACCCTCATCCACTGTAACATCATCAATAATGAAACTAGGGACAGGATCGTCACTGACCACGGTTCCCGTGCCCACGCTACCTTCACCGGTCGCGGCACCGCCCGTCACGGTATCTAAGG
>WTAY01000187.1 GCA_013139345.1 Methylophaga sp.
GCGCCAACAATTGTATAAGGCCCAATACTGACATCGTCAGCAATAATAGCGGAGGGATCAATAATTGCTGTGCTGTGGATCATTCTGGCATTTCTTGATCAACACACATAATATCAGCACTCACAACCAGCTCGCCATCTACTGTTGCCTCACCACTGAACTTCCATAAATTACGCTTATTTTTAACCAGTTTAACTTCTAGCTTAAGCTGATCACCCGGCTCAACAGGGCGTTTAAATCGAGCATTATCAATCCCTGCAAGATAATAAAGTGCATTATCAGAACGTAAGTCAGCAACCGTTTTAAACGCTAAAAGACCCGTAGCTTGAGCTAAAGCCTCAAGAATCAATACGCCAGGCATAATCACTCGCTCAGGGAAGTGGCCTGTAAATTGTGGTTCATTAAAGGTAATATTTTTAATGCCAATTAATGATTCACCTGCAGTGTAATCAAGTACTCGATCAATCAATAAAAAAGGATAACGATGCGGTAACAGACGCTGAATCTCATGTATATCAATAGTGTTCAATTGTTGTATCCTTCTACGGTGATTATTATCTTAGTGCAGTTCTTATCGTAGCCACACACTTAATTTAGTTTTTATTAAGTTCTTCCAACTGTTTAACACGTTCAGTTAACTTATCCATTTGACGATAACGAATAACATTTTTATGCCACTTATGCGTCTCTTCTGCTGGAATACCAGAGGAATAGCTTCCCGGTTGTTTAATCGATTTAGTTACCATCGTCATTCCAGTTAGTAAAACACCATCAACTAGCTCAAGATGTCCTCCTAATCCGACACCACCACCAATAATACAGTTCTTACCTATTATCGTACTACCTGCAATTCCTACACAACCAGCAATTACAGTATTTTCACCTATCACTGTATTGTGGCCAACTTGAATTTGGTTGTCCAACTTAACACCATTACCAATAATGGTATCTTCAATTGCACCTCGATCAATAGTTGTATTGGCACCGATATCTACATCATTCCCGATTAGTACGCCGCCAACCTGAGGAACGTTAATCCATTTCCCTTTGTCATTAGCAATTCCAAATCCATCAGCACCAATAACGACACCAGGATGAATAATAGCTCGCTCACCAACTTTAACACCTTCGCATAGCGTAACATTAGCAACAAGTCTTGAAGATTTTCCAATGGAAACATTATCAAGGAGGACACAACCAGGACCAATGACCACATTATCAGCAATTGTTACACCTGAACCGATAACAACCTGAGCAGCAATTGAAGCATTCGGGGAAATATCACTTTCGGTGTCTACTGATGCAGAAGGATGGATACCTGAAGGTGCTCGTGTTAATGGATTTAATAAACTCGCTATTTTTGCATAAGCAACATAGGGATCATCAACGACAATCGCATGGCTAGGAACAAAAGAGGCCATATCGCTACTAACGATAACAGCACCAGCAGAAGTTTCAGCTAAGTATTTTTTATATTTTTTATTCGATAAAAAACTAATCTGCTGACTGTCAGCATTTTGTAGTGTGGCAATACTAGCAACCTGATAATCCAAGTCGCCTTGAACAACGCCACCAACATGATTCGCTATTTCACCTAGACTCCACATAAATCGTCAGCCTATTATTTAGATTTTTCTTTCAATAACTCTAAAACTTTAGAGGTCATATCGACCTTATCACTCGCAAAAATCACACCTTGATAAACAACAAGGTCATATGATTCTTCTTTCGCCAAATCAACAATTGTTTGAGCAATTTGCTTTTCAAGTTTGCGTAATTCTTCATTTCGACGTATTGAAAGGTCTTCACTGTATTCATCTTGCAAGCGCTTAAGATCCCGTTGCTCACTCAATAGTGAGCGCTCTTTCGCCTTACGCTCATCAGCACCCAAGATAGCACCATCTTTTGCTAATTTATCTCTTTTCGAAAGCACACTTTTCTGTTTATTCTTAATTGCTGTGCTGCGTGTAGAAAATTCTTTTTCAAGTCGTGCCAATGCTTGTGATTTTTGTGGTGATTGTTCAAGCACTGCACCGGCATTAACAACACCAATTTTTAATTCTGCTGCTTGCACAGGCAAAGCCGCCATCGCTGCAACAAAAAATAGGCTTAGGATATTTACTTTTTTCACATTCATCTCCAGATGAAATCTAATTAAAATGTTGAACCTAATGAGAACTGGAAGCTTTCCGTCACATCATCAGGTTGCTCATTAAAGGGTTGTGCAAAACTGACTGTCATTGCACCAAAAGGGGAAATCCAAATAGCACCAACACCTGCAGAATAACGTAGTAAACCAGCATCAAAATCTTCATTTACGTCATAGACATTACCCACATCAGTGAATACGCTTAAACGGAATGATTTCAATGTTTTCTTCAAGAATGGAATTGGAAAGACGACTTCCGCACCACCAGTCACTAATAGGTTGCCACCCAGAGATTGACCATCTTCTTTTAAACCAAGTGTATTAGATTGGAAACCCCGAACAGTACGGATACCACCTGCATAAAAGTTCTTAAAGAATGGAAGTTCATCGGTATCGCCATAACCATCAGCATAACCAATATCCCCCCCTAACGCCAAGGTCAGAGACTCTGTAATAGGCGTGTACCAATCATGTTTGTATTTAATTTTATAATATTGCAGTGATCCTCCTGGAATAGCCAGTTCACCAGTTAAACTTTGTAATGTTCCTCGTGTTGGTAATACCGAATTATCTCGAGAATCGCTAGACCAGCCTAAAGAAATTGTAAACGTATCAAAATCAGTACCCTGTGAATCCACAAAATCTTGATAACGCTGAATAGTGTTAGCTGTCGGTAAATTCAATACGGTATTCTCATAACCGACGGAAAGGCGAACACGGTTATTCTCAGAAATAGGGATACCAAAACTAATATCACCGCCCCAGTTATCAGTACTAAAGCTCGCTATATTCGCTTCATCTGCATCCGTTTGTCGGTAAAAGGCATTAAAACCTTGGCTAATGCCATCGACTGTTGCAAAGGGATTAGTGTAACCAAAGCTATATACAGTATTAACACTGCTATTATTGAAACCGAAGTTTATATGTTTACCACTACCAAGGAAGTTTCTCTGCGTAATATTTGCATTAAAAATCAAACCATCCGTTTGTGAGAACCCCATCCCAGCCGATAAACTTCCTGATGCCATTTCAGTTACATTGAAGTCAAGATCAACTTGATCCGATGTACCAGAAACAGGAATCGTCTCAACATTAACACCTTCAAAATAGCCTAAGCGCTGAACTCGCGCCCGAGAGTGTTCAACCTTGTCAGTTGAAATCCATGACGCTTCTTGTTGTCGGAACTCACGACGTAAGACTTCATCTCGTGTTTTACTGTTACCAGAAATATTTATGCGGCGGACATATGCACGTCGGCCAGGGTCTACGAAAAAGGTTAAAGAAACTTCTTTATTATCATGGTCAATATTCGGAACAGAGTTTACATTTGCAAAAGCGTAACCATCATTTCCTAAGCGGTTGGTTAACCGTTTTGTACTTTTAGTAATTTCTTTACGTGAGAATACGGCATCTTTTTTAATGGTTACTAATTGAAATAATTCTTCTTCAGCTACCGTTAAGTTACCTGCTAGGCGAACTTCTTTAATTTTATAACGATCACCTTCAGAAATATTGATCGTAATAAACATCTGTTTTTTGTCATCAGTAATAGAAACCTGAGTCGATTCAACAGAAAATGCAACATAGCCACGGTTTAGATAAAAAGAACGTAAAGTTTCTAAATCTGCTGATAATTTTTGACGTGAATATTGATTATCTTTGTTGATGAAGGACAGGAAGTTTCCTGTTGTCGATTGAAAATCTGTTAATAACTCATCTTCATCAAATGCTGCATTTCCAACAATATTAATACTGGAGATAGTAGCAACAACACCTTCTGCCATTGTAATCCTGATCGCTACTCGGTTGCGTGATAATGGCGTAACACTTGATTCAATCGTAACACCATATTTGCCGCGACTAAAATATTGACGTTCTAGCTCAAGCTCGACACGTTCCAACATTGCCTGCTCAAATACTTGGCCTTCTGCGAAACCTATTTGTTGCAACGACTTCAATAACTCTTTGCTATCTAAATCTTTATTACCCACAAACTCAATACTTGAAACCGCAGGGCGTTCTGTCACATTGATGACTAAGACGCCTTCTTCTTGCCCAACACCCACATCACTAAAATACTTAGACTTATATAATGAGCGAATAATATTCTTAGCATCTTTTTCGCTCATCTCATCGCCGACTTTAACGGATAAGAAGTTAAAAACTGTTCCTGCTGAAATTCGTTGTAAACCTTCGACACGAATGTCTTTTATAATAAAACTTTCAGCAAACACACTCGCTGAAAGTAGCAGTAAAGCAATGATATTGAGTATTTTTTTCATTAGTTCTTCTTAATATCTTCAAGCCAAAAAAGTGCTAGTTTACCTGCATTAGCGCCATTATCCAAACAGTCTTGTTAAGTCATTGAAAAATGCCAGAAACATTAGCATCAAAAGCAAAATAATTCCCACTTTTTGGCTTTGAAATTGAACGTGTTCTGACAATGGAGCCCCTCGTAACCATTCTACAAAATACAAAGCTAAATGCCCCCCATCAAGAATAGGAATAGGAAGTAAATTTAATAGTCCAAGGCTAATACTGACCATTGCCAAAAAGCTAAGAAACGAAATAAGTCCCCTATCAGCAGATGCACTCGCATACTGTGCAATAGTAATAGGTCCACCAATATTTTTACTTGATACTTCCCCTGTTACCATTCCCACTAGACTTTTCAATGTTGATGCTGAAAATGCCCACGTCTCATAAAAAGCCTTCCCAACAGATTCACCCCAACCATAACGTTCAACTGTTCTTAGTTCAGCAGCTACCTCTGTTTTGCTACTATCAACACCTGCTCCTATTTTTCCTACATTCTTCTCAGCAGAAGGCGTTAATAATAAATGTTTGCTCTGTCCATTTCGTTCAACAATAACTGTCAGCAACTTATTTGGGCTTGCTTGCACCAGCTCTACAAACTGTAACCAATTTTGGATAGGGTGTTCATCAACCGATACAATCCGATCTCCCATAACTAACCCTGACTTTTCTGCAGGCTTACCTTTAACAACTGTACCAATAATGGGATTAAATGGAATTCGTATAGGCGTCACACCAATGTGGTGTAAGAGTGATACCGATGTGGTAGATGAAAAATCATATTGTTCAACGTTTAATTGTCGATGAATATTACTTCCACCAGTATCGACAATAATATCTGCAACACCACCTATTTCAGCAACTCTTGCTAATGCCTTATAAGCACTTGACCATGTTAACGTCTCTCGTCCATTAACGGCCTTAATCTCATCACCTGAAACAAGGTGTGCATGAGCCGCCGGACTATTAGGTGCAATATCACCAATAATAGGTCGCAGGCCTGGAGTTCCCAAAACAAAAATAAACCAATAGGCAAGTACGGCAAATAATAGGTTTGCAATAGGTCCAGCTGCTACAATCGCCACGCGTGAACCTAATGGTTTTCGGTTAAAGGCTTTATCGAGATCTTCCTCTGCAACATCGCCTTCACGCTCATCAAGCATTTTGACATAGCCACCTAGAGGGATAGCTGCCACGATATATTCAGTTCCGTCACGACCAAACCTGCTCCAGATAGGCTTACCAAAACCAACAGAGAACTTGAGCACTTTTACACCACAACGACGTGCTACCCAAAAATGTCCAAACTCATGCACCGCAACCAATATGGCAAGGGTAATAATTAAAAATAGCAGCGACTGCATTTTATTTTAATAACTCTTCTGCTACTTTTCTGGCATGTAAATCATCTGCTAAGACTTCTTCAAGCGTATCACCTCTACTCGCAGGTACTTTCTCTAAGGCTTGTTCAATAATTTGAGGGATTTGTGTAAATTTTATTTGGCTTTTCAAAAAGGCTTCTACAGCAATTTCATTGGCTGCATTTAAAATTGCAGTACTTGTTCCACCTGCTTCTAACGCCTGATAAGCAAGGGCTAAACAAGGGAAGTGCTGATGATCAGCCACTGAGAAATCTAACCGTCCCACAGCCACTAAGTCCAATGGTGCAACTCCAGAATCGATTCTATTTGGCCATGCTAAGGCATTAGCAATTGGGGTTCTCATATCAGGGTTACCCATTTGGGCAAGAACGGACCCATCAACATAATCCACCATTGAGTGAATAATACTTTGGCGATGTAATAGCACATCAATTTGTTCTGTAGGTAGGCCAAATAACCAATGAGCCTCAATCACTTCTAAGCCTTTATTCATCATCGTTGCAGAATCAACAGAAATCTTCTGCCCCATAGACCAATTAGGATGTGCCACTGCTTGTTCAGGTGTTACATGTTCAAGATCGGCTAAATCATAATCTCGGAAAGGGCCACCTGAAGCAGTCAGGATAATCCGACGAACACCTTTGCCTTGGAAATGATGTTGCTGCTGGTCAGCAACAGGTAAACACTGCCAGATAGCGTTATGCTCACTATCAACAGGTAATAATGTGGCTCCATTTTCTTCTACTTCACGCATGAATAAGCCGCCACTCATTACTAAGGCTTCTTTATTCGCTAATAAGATATGCTTACCAGCACGTGCAGCTGCCAATGTTGGTAACAAACCAGCAGCGCCCACTATTGCGGCCATCACATAATCTGTGTGTTGGCTCTCAGCGACTTGAACTAAGGCCTCAGCACCAAATAGTACTTGAGTATTTAAGCCCTTCGCTTTGATCTTTTTTTCTAACTGCAGTGCTGAAGACTCATCTAACATCACCGCTATTTCTGGTTCAAACTGCTGACACTGCTCAAATAAGCTATCAACAGAACGATTAGCCGTCAGTGCATATACACGGTATTTTTCTGGATGCTGAGCCAACACATTAAGTGTACTTACACCTATAGAACCGGTTGAACCAAGAAGTGTAACTGCTTGCACTTAAGACGCTCCTAAAAAATATAAGCCTGCGTAAAACACAGGTATCGCCGCTATTAAGCTATCAATGCGATCTAACATACCGCCATGACCCGGTAATAAATTGCCACTGTCTTTTACTTGATAGCAACGCTTGAATAAACTTTCGAATAAGTCACCGACGATTGATATCAATAATGTAGCCGCTGAAAGTACGATCCAAGCAATAAAGCCTAACGAACCGGCAAGATCAAAGTAGAAAGCAGTCAGTCCCCATACGGAACCTAGAACAACTGCACCCGCCACACCTTCCCATGTTTTATTAGGGCTAATGGCTTTTGCTAATTTTCTTTTACCCCAACGTTTGCCAGCAAAGTAGCCACCTGTATCTGCTAGCCACACTAACACCATTGCATACAATAATTGTTGTGGCCCTAGTTCTGATGAAGCATGAAGTAGAACAGCGCTATGCCAGAATAATGCTAGCACCACGGTAGCCATAATTAACGCTACATTTTCTTGTTTGAATAGGGATTGAACTTGCTTAGGTAAGTTTGTATGAGCAAAGTGCTGAATAAATAATAAAATTAGCCCCCATATTAACGGAACCAAAATGATTAGAATTTCGACAGGAAGGAGTGTCACTATCACTGTCGTAAAAATAAGTGTTACAAATGCAAACAGTCTCTTTACTCGACTAGTAAAGCCAATGATCGAGAACCACTCCCACGCAGCCAAGCCAGCTACAAGAGCAAATAGCCACTGTATTATTGTAGTTGATAGATACAAAATACTCAGGACAACAAGTGGAATAAGAACAGTCGCTGTGATTAACCGTTGTTTAAGCATCGTTATCATCCTTAATTTGCTCAGAAGTTTTCCCAAAACGTCTTTCGCGCTGAAAAAAAGAGCGTATGGCACTATCGAGTTTTTCACTATTAAAATCAGGCCATAAAGTGTCTGTAAAATAAAACTCCGTATAAGCTAATTGCCACAACATAAAGTTGCTAACACGCTGCTCTCCACCTGTACGAATAAATAAATCCGGTTCAGGTAGTATCGCAGTCGTTAGCCCTTCAGCAATACTCTCTTCGCTAATATCATCAGGATTAAGTTCACCCGCTTTAACTTTTTCTGCTAGCTTTTTAACCGACTGAGTAATATCCCAGTGACCACCATAATTAGCAGCAATATTAATCGTAAGGCCCGTATTATTTTCTGTTAATTGTTCTGCTTGTGAGATTTTCTTTTGCAAACTTGCTGAGAACTTACTGATATCACCAATAATGAGTAGGCGAATATTATTTTTATGTAGTCGTTTTGCCTGCTGTTTTAAAGATAAAGCAAATAACTCCATCAACAGGCTGACTTCTTTTGTTGGTCGTTTCCAGTTTTCACTGCTAAAAGCAAATAGCGTTAATACACCGACACCACTCTCGGCACAATGTTTAACAATCTCTTCAACAGTTTTCACCCCTGCACGATGGCCCATAAACCGAGGTTGATGCCGTTGCTTTGCCCAGCGACCATTGCCATCCATAATGATAGCTATATGTTGTGGTACTTGTTGCGTATTATCCGCAGTCATTGCTGAATAGTAGACAAATGCTACTTATACTTCCATGAGATCGGCTTCTTTCTCTTTCAAAACGTCCTCGACTTGCTTTATCGTCGCATCAGTCAGTTTTTGGATATTTTCTTCAGCACCACGTTCTTCATCTTCTGATATTTCTTTTTCTTTCAATAACTCTTTTAACGTACTGTTAGCATCACGACGAATATTACGAACAGCAATACGTGCGCCTTCTGCTTCATTACGAGCTACTTTAACCAAATCACGACGACGTTCTTCAGTTAATGGTGGGATTGGAATACGAATTGTCATGCCAGCACTACTTGGATTAACACCCAAGTCAGAGGTCATTATCGCTTTTTCAACAACCGATAACATGGGTTTTTCCCACGGTGTTACCGTCAATGTGCGTGAGTCTTCAATACCTACATTGGCAACTTGGCTAAGTGCAACATCAGAACCATAATAAGGCACCATAACTTGATCTAAAAGACTTGTATGAGCACGCCCAGCACGAATCTTTGCCATTGCATTAGTTAATGCACCAACACTTGTTTGCATTCTATCTGCTGCGTCTTTGTTAATATCGGCAATCATGTTTTATCCTAACTTAGCTTCAATCTTTATTTAACAAGGGTGCCAATATCTTCACCATAAACAATTTTGGTCAAGTTGCCTTTTTTATGAACATCAAATACACGTAATGGCATATTCTGTTCTTGGCACATTACAACAGCAGTGGTATCCATGACACCTAAACGCTTAGTAATAACTTCATCAAAACTTAATTCAGTGTATCTAACTGCATCTGGATTCTTCTTGGGATCTGAATCATACACGCCATCAACCTGAGTTGCTTTCAATAACAAATCTGCACCGATCTCAACTGCACGCAAACTGGCAGCTGAATCCGTAGTAAAGAATGGATTACCTGTACCTGCTGCAAAGATGACGACACGTCCTTTTTCAAGGTGGCGAATAGCACGACGACGTAAGTAATCTTCACATACTTCATTAATTTGAATCGCCGACATTACGCGACAAAATGCACCTTTTTGTTCTAATGCATCTTGCAATGCCAATGCATTCATAACGGTAGCTAACATGCCCATGTGATCGCCACTGACACGTTCCATACCACTCGCAGCTAATCCAGCACCACGAAATATGTTACCACCGCCGATGACAACTCCGAGCTCAACACCTTGGGCGCTGAGCTCGGCGATTTCATTAGCAAAACGAGAAATAACCTCAGGATCAATACCGAACTCAGCATTACCCATCAACGCCTCACCACTTAGTTTCAGTAGAATGCGTTTATATACTGGTTTTTTTCCCGCTTCTGTCATTACTTAGTTTCCTTGAACCTGTGCCATAACTTCTTCTGCAAAGTTATCTTCTGCTTTCTCGATACCTTCACCTACTTCGAAGAATTTAAATGCATTAACAGTTGCATCAGCTTGTTTAACTAATTTTTCAACTGTTAAGTCAGGGTCTTTAATAAAGTTTTGACCTAATAGGCTAATTTCATTAACAAACTTCTTCATGCGACCTTCAACCATTTTTTCAATGATTGCTTCAGGCTTACCACTATCTTTAGCTTGAGTAGCAACGATATCACGTTCCTTCTCTAATAATTCAGCAGGTAAATCAGCAGCTGAAACAGCTTGTGGACGACTTGCAGCAACATGCATCGAAATATCTTTTGCTAATGCCATATCACCACCGGTTAGATTAACCAGAGTACCAATACGATCACCATGACGGTAAGAACCAATAACACCATTATCATTTGTCATTAATTCAAAACGTCGAATTTGAATATTTTCACCAATTTTAGCAACAAGACTTTGACGTACAACTTCAACGCTTTCACCTGCATCATTTAAGGCAAGTGCATTTAATGCTTCAAGATCAGCGGGCTGCCCTTCAAGTACTGCTTTAGAAAGGTTAGATACAAAGTTAGTGAAGTCTTCAGCTTTAGCAACGAAATCTGTTTCAGAGTTAATTTCAATCATTACTGCTGATTTACCGTCAGTGCTTGTTTCGATTGCAATAACACCTTCAGCTGCAACACGATCTGATTTTTTATCTGCTTTTGCTAAGCCTGATTTACGCATCGCTTCGATTGCAGCGTCGATATCACCATTAGATGCTACCAATGCTTTTTTACATTCCATCATGCCTGAGCCAGTACGCTCACGTAGTTCTTTTACTAATGCAGCAGTAATTGCCATTTTTATTACCCTTCATTCATTTGTAATGGTTATGCTCGCAAAAAACCTAACCATAAATACAATACAGGCCCACTAAATTTTTAGTGAGCCTGTATATAGTCTATTTAATAGAAGTTACTCAGCAGCTTCTGTGCTTTCTGCAGCAACAACTACTTCTTCAATATCACCTGTCGCAACTGATGCACGACCTTCTAAGATTGCATCTGCCATACTTGACGTATAAAGCTGGATTGCACGCATAGAATCGTCATTACCAGGAATGATGTAATCAACACCATCTGGGTTGC
>WTAY01000048.1 GCA_013139345.1 Methylophaga sp.
GCCTGAACTTGTGAATAATCAATAAAATATTCACAATTCACATATTGAACATTATCTAGTCTGAATTAAACTGCCGTATTACATATTTTTCTATTTCAACTAAAAACAGGACTGTCGATGAAACTAAGACAATGAGCAGCCATGTGTTTATCTCTAGGCCAATGGTGCCAAATAAATGCTGCATGGGGGAAAGGTAGGTAAACGCCAATTGAAATAATAATAAGCAGCTTATGGCAAACAAGGCATAGCGATTACCCAGAAGACCTTGTTTACTTAACACCGAGTCACGAATGTAACGAGAGTTAAACAAGTAAAAGATCTCAAACATGACTAAGGTGTTCACTGCTACTGTTCGAGCATATTCAATACTTGCTCCTTGTGATTGATACCAGAGAAATAAACTAAAGGTCCCTACCATCAAAATCACTGAAACAAAAGCAATACGCCATAAAAACAAGGGGGTTAAAAGCGGTTCTTTAGGGTTACGGGGTGCACGCAGCATGACATTACTTTCAGGTGGTTCAAATGCCAATGCTAACGCCAGCGTCACCGCAGTAATCATATTCACCCATAATATTTGCACCGGCGTAATCGGTAACATTGTTCCCATTAATATGGCTGCAATAATAATTAAAGCCTCGCCACCATTCGTGGGTAAGATAAAAAGAATCGCTTTTTTTAAATTGTCATAAACCGTTCGTCCCTCTTCCACCGCATCAACAATTGATGAAAATCGATCATCTGCCAATACCATCTCAGCAGCATCTTTAGCGACTTCTGTACCATTTTTGCCCATTGCCGTACCCACATCAGCACGTTTTAGTGCCGGTGCATCATTAACGCCATCGCCCGTCATTGCCACAACATGTCCCAAAGCCTGTAATGCTTGTACTAAACGAAGTTTATGCTCAGGACTTGATCGCGCAAAGATATCAATATCATTAACGACCGTACGTAGCTCTTCATCCGTCATGACTTCTATCTCATGGCCAGTTAACACAGCCTCACCATCACCGATATTCATTTGAGAGCCTATTGCCACGGCAGTAACAGCATGATCACCCGTAATCATTTTTACTTTTATGCCTGCTGACTGACATTGCATTACGGCATATGTCGCTTCTTGTCGTGGTGGGTCAATCATGCCTACTAGACCTAGCAAGGTGAGGTCATGTTCAATATCTGAGAAGGTTAAATCACGGTGAGCTTCATGCGATTTTTTACATGCAATAGCAAGTACTCGCTGACCTCGTCGCGCCATCACCTCTATTTGGGCATGCCAATAGCCTAAGTCAATTGCCTCATCTTTTACCCCTGCACGTTGATAGGCGCACATGGTGAAAATTCGTTCAGGTGCCCCTTTAATATAGGACACGCCTTGCCCAGTATGGTCATGATGGAGTGTCGCCATAAACTGGTGTTGAGATTCAAAGGGAATAATATCTGTTCGAGGCCAAGCTTCTTGTTCAAAATTGACATCTAGGCCCGCTTTCATTCCTAAAGTCAGGAGTGCTCCCTCTGTAGGATCTCCTTGCAATACCCATTCGTCATTGTCTTTTTTCAAGTGAGCATCATTACACAATAATGCTGACTTCATCAGCTCCTTAACAGTGGAATAATGTGATAAATCAATGTCCTTATCGTTACTGCTGATAGTGCCATGTGGATCATAGCCCACTCCGCTAATATCAAACAATCCACCAGCGACAGCGACATTAGTCACCGTCATTTCATTACGGGTCAATGTGCCTGTTTTATCTGTGCAAATAACCGTCACGGCACCTAATGTTTCGACAGCAGGCAATAAGCGAATAATAGCCTGACGTTTTGCCATTCGCTGAACACCTATTGCTAGGGTAATTGTCATAATCGCAGGTAAGCCTTCAGGAATAGCCGCCACGGCTAAACCTACTGCCGCCATGAACATATCTGACATTGAATTACCATGAACAAACACGCCAAAGGTCATTGTTAATAAAGCGACCGCAACAATAATGCCTGTTAGCAACTGGCCAAATGCTGTTAGCTGTCTAAGTAAGGGGGTGGTTAACGTTTTAACCTGTGATAATAATGCATTAATCTGACCTATTTCAGTCTTACTTGCCGTTGCAACAACAACACCAGTGCCTTGTCCATAGGTCACTAATGTACTTGAAAACGCCATTGAATAGCGGTCACCTAATACCGCATCTTCAGCAACCTCACCCTCTTGCTTCTCGACTGCTACAGACTCACCCGTCAATGCAGACTCTTGGATTTTTAAACTTTTAGTTTTAAGTAAACGACAATCGGCAGGGACTTTATCGCCTGATTGTAAAAAGATAATATCACCCACCACCAAGTCTTTGGCCGCTAGAGTGACATGCTTACCATCTCGCATAACTAAAGCAGAGGATGACAACATCTGTTTTATCGCTCGCAAAGCATCTTCTGCTTTACCTTCTTGTATAAAACCAATAATGGCATTAATGATTACAACACCAAAGATCACACCAGAATCGATCCAATGTCCCAAAAAAGCCGTAATACATGCTGCCACCATCAACACATAGATAAGTACGTTATGACATTGTGAGAAGAAGCGAGCTAGTGGACTACGGGTTTTGCCCTCAGGCAAAAGATTAGGGCCGTGTAATGTTAAGCGCAACTCTGCTTCTGACTGCGATAAGCCATCTGGTGAGGTGCCTAATTTTTCCAGCACATCCGCTTGGTTTATAGAATGCCAAGCTGAAAAAGATGCATTGTGATCTAATGTTGACATGGTGAACTCCAACTTTTTGGTGCTTCACTTTATGTCTTGATTATACCTGTAATCATTCCATTTGCAGATAAACCATGTGCTTTCGTGTCTTTTGGCATAGGCATCAGCATGCGTTTTAATCCTTAATTTTATCTCCTCACCCCCCCCCCTCTCCAACAGGAGAGGGAGCTTTAGCCCCTTCTCCCTTGAGGGAGAAGGTTGGGATGAGGGTGATAATCCCAATAAAGCTAAAATCAGAACTTATCAGCCCCATCGCAGCATTAACTCATTGCTTGGCCCATCTGAACTGCAGTTTCCGCATTAAGGTCGGATTTAAATGTTGTCATCTGTTTCGGTAATAACATGACGACTGTTGAGCCCATATTAAAACGGCCCATTTCTTCACCTTTTTGCAATGTTATTGCGTGTTCACCCTCATATTCCCAGTGTTGAACATCCTTACCATAAGGTGGTGTAATTTTACCTGCCCAAACCGTTTCCATACTACCAACAAAAATAGCCCCGACTAACACCATAACAATGGGCCCTTGCTCTGTTTCAAAGACCGTCACAACACGTTCATTTCTAGCAAATAACTTTGGTACTGCTCTCGCTGTGCGAGGGTTCACCGAAAATAATTTTCCGGGAATATACGTCATCTTTTGTAACTGACCCGATAAAGGCATGTGAATACGATGATAATCTCGTGGTGATAAATAGATGGTTGCAAATTGACCTTGTTCAAACTGTTTGGCTAACCCCTCATCACCACCCAATAATTCCAACACACTGTATTCGCGCCCCTTGGCCTGAACAATTTGATTATTCTTAATGTCACCAATTTGACTGATCACGCCATCAACAGGTGACGTAATAATCGCATCTCCTTTTGCCAGCGGTCTCACTCCCGACCGAAGTTCACGTGTAAAAAAAGCATTGAAACTAGGAAAGTAATCCAAATCAGTTTGCGCAGCTTCATTAATATCAACCTTATACTTGGTTGTAATAAAGCGAATAAAACCGTTTTTAAACCATTTTATTTCACAACGTGTCAGACGGTGCATTAACACCGATAATGCATGTTGAGGGATAAGATACTGGGGAATAGTTGCGATTTTATCCCATAGTGATGCCTTATTACCCTGTGAATTATTCATCTTGTTTTCCACCAATTTTCATCTACCCCTTTCGCCTAACGAATAAGCTTGTCATAATTTTATTTTTAGAACTTTGAATTAAGGATTATATCAAGCAATGACCACATCTATCCGAATCCTCTTTGTACTTTTTCTTTCGGCTATCACCTTTCCAACATGGGCCGAAGATGAACCCGCTGCACCACCGGCTGCAATCTACTACAAAATTCCTGAACCATTCACAATTAATTTTCTTAATCAAAGTGAAAAGCAAGTTCGTTACTTGCAAATTAAAGTAACATTGATGGCTCACGAGCAAGAGGTTCTTACTCAGGCTGAACTCAACCTTCCAATGGTTCAAGATTCATTACGTACTTTATTTTCTGAACAATCATTTGAAACAGTAAAGACAGTAGAAGGTCGAAAAGCACTGCAAGCAAAATCACTCTCTACAATTAAGACGATATTAAAAGAAGAAACAGGTAAAGATAATCTGGATGCAGTGTATTTCACCAGTTTCATCCTTCAATAATAGGCACAGTAATTGCTTTAAACTCTAAAAACAAATGGGATAGTTCCAAATGGCTGAAAAGAATGACGATGTCGAGATAATTGATGAAGGTGGTGGTAAATCAAAGAAAATGATTATCATTATCGCTGTTGCAGTGCTTGCGCTTATTGGTGGCGGTGCAGTGATGTTTCTGGGAGGGGATGCACCTTCAGAAGAGGATGCAGCTGAAGCGGAAGCCGCGGTTCCCGTGAAACAAGCCCCTATTTACATCTCTGTTGAAAAGCCACTTGTTGTTAACTTTAAAGAACAAAGTAAGGGTGCAGTTCGCTACCTTCAAGTTAAATTGAAAGTAATGGCAAGATACCAAGCAACTATTGACGCATTCACCTTGCATACACCTGCAATTCAACATGAGTTATTAATGTTGTTATTGGGTCAAAATTATGACGACTTAAGTACGACTACAGGTACTAAGGCATTACAACAAAAAACACGCTCCCTTATTAATGAGGTATTAAAAGCAGAAAAACATACTGGTGAAATAGAAGCTGTCTACTTCACTAGTTTAATAATGCAATAAATTATTATGGCCGTTCACGATATACTTTCACAAGACGAGGTCGATGCCCTACTAAATGGTATGGGCGGCGATGAGATTGAAACTGAGGTTGATGCCACCGAAGATGATGGTGAGACACGCAATTATGACTTCGGTAATGAAGATCGTATTATTCGCGGCAGAATGCCTACGCTTGAAATGATCAATGAGCGCTTTGGTCGTTACTTACGAATTAGTCTATTTAATATGCTTCGTCGCTCTGCTGAGATTTCAGTAAGTGGTGTGCAAGTCATGAAATTCTCAGAATACATTCACACACTTTTTGTACCAACCAGTTTAAACATTATTCACATGCACCCTCTTCGAGGTTCAGGCTTAATTGTATTTGAACCTAAACTTGTTTTTTCTATTTTAGATAACTATTTTGGTGGTGAAGGACGCTTTCAAGCACGTATTGAAGGTCGTGAGTTCACAGCCACTGAATTACGCGTTATCAATATGGTGTTACAACTCTGCTTCAAAGATCTCACCGAAGCATGGTCACCTGTTATGGAAATGGAGTTTGAGTTCGTTAATCACGAGGTAAACCCACAGTTTGCTAATGTCGTTAGCCCAAGTGAAGTTGTCGTAATTTCAACATTCCATATTGAAATTGATGGTGGTGGTGGTGATATTCATATTACCTTACCTTACTCAATGATTGAGCCTATCCGAGAATTACTTGATACAGGTATTCAAAGTGATAGTTCTGCAGATGATGGTCGCTGGAAAAAATCAATGCGTGAAGAGGTTCTGCTTGCAGATGTCATGCTCTCAGCTGAATTTACTCAAATTGAGATGAATCTGAAAAAAATTCTTGCTCTAAAAGCAGGTGATATTTTGCCTATCGACATGCCAAAAACAGTGGTCACTAAAGCAGAAGGTATCCCTCTGTTTAATTCAACATTTGGTGAGCACAAAGGCAAGACAGCATTAAAAATTCATGAATTAATTGAGCACCCTAAAGACACAACGCCTCAATTTATCCTGAAAAAAAAGTAACTAAATAGAGTACAAAATTATGAGTGAAGATACTAAACAAAATGATCAAGATGTGGCAGATGAGTGGGCAGCAGCACTAGAAGAAGCAGCACCAGAAGCAGGTGCTGAAGAAGATCCTTGGGCAGCAGCACTAGAAGAACAAGCTACAGAGGAACAAGCAACTACAGCACCCATAACTCAGCTTGATGATGATGCAAAGCCTCCTCGCCAAGATATTGATATTGATTTAGATATGGTGCTAGATATTCCTGTCACCATCTCGATGGAAATTGGTCGCACTAAAATTAATGTACGTAATTTATTACAACTTAGCCAAGGCTCAGTTGTAGAGTTAGATCGCCTTGCCGGTGAGCCGATGGATGTTTTAGTCAATGAAACCTTAATTGCTCATGGTGAAGTTGTCGTTGTTAATGATAAATTTGGTATTCGACTCACTGATGTTATTAGTGCAGAAGAACGAGTTAAAAAATTAAAATGATGACGTTGCTGACAAAGGTATCCAGCTTTTTCACCTTATTATTACTGTCGTCATTCAGTATGGCTGCAGGCTTAGATGATAAAACAAGCCTTGCTTCTAAAACGCTAAGCTCCCCACCGGTCTCGACAGGTGCGTTAGTTGAAACCCTATTAGGTTTACTTTTAGTCTTAGCAATCATTGCTTTTTTAGTCTGGTTACTTCGTAAAACAGGTCAATTTCAAACATCCTCTAATAGCGAGATGCATATCGTTGCTAATTTAGCTTTGGGGCCTCGTGAGCGTGCCATTTTATTACAGGTCGGAAAACAACAAATATTAGTGGGCGTAACATCACAACACGTGCAAACACTTCATGTACTTGATGAGCCTATTAATACCGATAATAAACAGTCTAATTCATCACGCTTTGCTGATAAGTTACAACAAATGATGCAACAAAAAGGTAAGTCATGATTCGCGGATTACTTGCACTACTTCTCGTCTTGATGCCATTAATGTCTATGGCTGAACCTGGCATTCCTGCGCTTACATTAACAACGGGGGAAGATGGCGGGCAAAACTATTCTGTCACCTTACAAATTTTAGCCTTAATGACGGTGTTAACACTACTTCCTGCCGCATTAATGATGATGACCTCGTTCACTCGAATTATCATTGTCTTGTCCATTCTTCGCCAAGCAATGGGTGTTCAATCAACACCTTCTAATCAAATTTTAATCGGTTTATCTTTATTTTTAACCTTCTTTATCATGCATCCGGTATTTGACAATGCCTATCAGAATGGCGTTAAACCCTATATGGATGGTGAAATTCAAGTGCTTGATGCGGCTGAAAAAGCCAGTACGCCTTTCAAAGAGTTTATGCTTGCCCAAACGCGTGAAAGTGATATTGAATTATTTGCTAGTATTGCTGGTCACGGCACAATAGATTCTGCTGAGGACGTTCCCTTTAGTTTATTACTTCCCGCCTTTGTTACTAGTGAGTTAAAAACAGCTTTTCAAATTGGATTTTTAATCTTTATACCCTTCTTAATCATTGATTTAGTGGTGGCCAGTGTTTTGATGGCTATGGGTATGATGATGTTATCCCCAATGTTGATCTCACTCCCCTTTAAACTAATGTTATTTGTACTTATTGATGGCTGGGCCTTATTAATGGGCACTTTGGCATCAAGTTTCTACGTTTAAACGATATTTACGACTATGACTCCTGAAACAGTCCTCACCATCATGCAACAAACCTTACAGGTGATCACAATGCTGATTGCCGTTATTCTATTACCTGCATTATTTGTTGGTTTATTAGTCAGTATGTTTCAGGCGGCAACCTCTATTAATGAACAAACCTTAAGCTTTATTCCTAAGCTATTAGTGACTATTTTGGTATTAGTGTTTGCAGGCCCGTGGATGCTCAGTCTTCTCACCGGCTATGCACAGCGTGTATTTGAAGATATTCCATTCCTAATTGGTTAGCAATGAAAACACTAAGTACCTTAATTAGAGTTTTCAGATGGAATTAAGCACCGCAGAAATAACAGGCTTAATGGGTACCTACATTTGGCCTTTCTTTCGTGTTGCAGCTCTTGTTATGGCCGCACCTATTTTCAGCAGTAATTTTGTTAATGCACGTAGTCGATTACTTATCGCTCTTGCTATCAGCATTGCCATTGTTCCCTCAATTCCTAATGCTGCACCTGCAGTCGATCCCCTTAGTGGTGTAGGCCTGCTTATTGTTGCTCACCAAATACTGATTGGTGCCTGTATGGGCTTTATGCTGCAATTATTATTTAATGCCTTCATTATTGGCGGTCAAATAATTGCGATGCAAATGGGGCTTGGTTTTGCATCGATGGTTGATCCTCAAAATGGTGTCACCGTCCCTGTAATCAGTCAATTTTACTTGATCTTCGTCACATTGGTATTTATCAGCCTCAATGGTCACCTTATTTTGATCCAAGTACTTGCTGAGAGTTTTATTACCATTCCGGTCATGCCTGCTGGGCTAACGAGTACCAGCTTCTATGATTTAGTCGGTCAGGCGAGTTGGATGTATGCGTCAGGTGTACTCGTTGCCTTACCAGCAATTGGCTCTCTGATGATGGTCAACCTTGCCTTTGGTATTTTGTCTCGTGCTGCCCCTCAAATTAGTCCATTTTCTATCGGTTTCCCAATGACAATCATTCTTGGCTTTGCCATTATGTTTGTGACCTTACCGTCTATTGCTAATCATTTACTCACTATGTCCGATCATATGCTGCAAATGATTCGTTTATTCGTGCAACCTGGAGGACCAGCCTAATGGCTGAAGAATCAGGTCAAGAAAAAACCGAACAGCCCTCCGCCAAGCGTCTTAATGACGCACGCGAGAAGGGCCAAGTTCCTCGTTCAAAAGAGTTCACAACTGTTCTTGTCTTAATTGCCAGTGCTGTTGCAATGATGTTCTTAGGTGAACGAATGATCCGTAGCGTTGCTCAAGTGATGGAAAAATCATTTAGCTTTACACGTAAAGAATTATTTGATCCCGCGGCACTGATTCACCATATTTTCTATTCCATCGAGACGATTGCCTTTGACTTAGGTTCATTCTTAGCCGTTACCGTAGTAGCAGCCATAGTTGCACCTGCAAGTACGGGCGGGTGGAATTTTTCAGCCAAAGCATTCGGTGTAAAATTAGACAAGTTAGATCCCTTAAAAGGTTTAAAACGAATCCTTGGCCCACAAGGTTTAATTGAGTTAGTCAAAGCCTTAGCTAAATTCATTTTAGTAGGTGTTATATCGACACTCATTATCTGGAGTTTACGCGACCAATTATTGACACTCGGTAAGCAAGAAGTTGAAGTCGCTATGTCTGCCTTGGGAGGTTTGGTTTTATGGGTTTTTCTTGCCATCTCTAGTAGTCTAATTATTATTGCCTTGATTGATGTGCCTTTCCAGCATTGGAATCATATCCGTCAGCTTAAAATGACCAAGCAAGAACTAAAAGATGAAAGCAAAGAAAGCGATGGTAACCCTGAGTTAAAAGGACGAATCCGTCGCATGCAAATTGAGTTGTCTCAACAGCGTATGATGCAAGATGTACCAGAGGCTGACGTCATTATCACTAACCCAACTCACTATGCTGTTGCACTGCGTTATGACCAAGCTGGAACAGGAGCACCAACGGTTATTGCCAAAGGTGCAGACATCATTGCACAACAAATTCGTAAAGTGGGTGAAGCGAATGAAGTGCCTATTTTATCTGCCCCCCCCCTTACTCGTGCCATTTATTTTAGTACTGAAATAGGCGATGAGATCCCTTCTGGTCTATATATTGCAATAGCCCAAGTGTTAGCGTTTGTCTTCCAATTACGTCGCTATAACAACCGAGGTGGTAACAAGCCTCACATTAATACGGAGGACTTGCCAATACCAGACGAATTAAAACGAGATTAAGAGATAAATGGAAAATAACGATTTAATGGCTCGACTAAAATTAATAGCCAACGGTGGGCTTGCTGCACCAATGGTTCTAGTCGCATTATTAGCCATGGTAGTGTTGCCCCTGCCTCCATTCATGCTCGATATGTTATTCAGTTTTAATATTGGTCTATCACTTGTCATTATGCTGGCAAGTATCTATGTACTTAAACCGCTCCATTTTGCGTCATTCCCAAGCATTCTGCTTATCGCCACCCTATTACGTTTAGCACTTAATGTTGCCTCAACTCGTGTCGTATTATTAGAGGGTCACACAGGTACAGCCGCTGCTGGGCAAGTTATTGAAGCTTTTGGTGAATTTGTTATCGGTGGTAACTACACGGTTGGTTTTGTCGTATTTGCCATTCTCGTCATCATCAACTTTGTCGTGGTCACCAAAGGTGCGACACGTATTGCTGAAGTAAGTGCTCGTTTCACCTTAGATTCTATGCCAGGTAAACAAATGGCAATTGATGCTGATCTTAATGCCGGTCTAATCGACCAAGATGAAGCTCGTGCTCGCCGTGAAGAGATCATGCAAGAGTCTGATTTCTATGGGTCTATGGATGGTGCCAGTAAGTTTGTTCGTGGTGATGCTGTTGCCGGTATTCTCATCTTATTTATCAACCTTATCGGTGGACTGATTATTGGTGTTGCACAGCATGATATGAGCTTTGCAGATGCTGGCCATAACTACACCTTATTAACAATTGGTGATGGTCTTGTCGCACAAATACCGTCATTACTACTTGCTACTGCTGCTGGTTTACTCGTTACACGTTCTACCAAAGAACAAGATATGGGCGAGCAAATTATAGGTCAATTATTTAGTGAACCTAAAACATTAGCAGTAACATCAGGCATCGTCGCTGCAATGGGTGTTATCCCTGGTATGCCTAATCTCCCCTTCTTATTATTAGCTTCTGCAGGGGCTTATGGTTCATGGACAATGAGACAACGCCAAAAAGTTGTCGATACAGCTATTGCTGCTCCTAGTACAGAAACAGAAACACCAAAAGAACAAAGGGAGCTGGGTTGGGATGATCTTAGCCCCATCGATCCTATAGGTTTAGAAGTGGGTTACCGTTTAATTCCACTGGTTGATAAAAACCAAGGTGGGCAATTAATGAATCGAATCAAAGGGATCCGTAAAAAGATTTCTCAAGAACTGGGTTTTTTGATCCCACCTGTTCATATTCGTGACAACCTTGATTTAGCCCCTACTGCTTATCAAATCACCCTCTTTGGTGTCACTTTTGGCGAAGCTGAAGTGCATCCTGATAGAATGATGGCTATCAACCCGGGTCAAGTTTTTGGCGAACTGGATGGTATTAAAGGTCAAGATCCCGCCTTTGGTCTTGATGCAGTATGGATCGAACCAAGCCAGCGTGAACATGCCCAAGCACAAGGGTATACCGTTGTTGATGTCGATACCGTCATAGCCACACATTTAAGTAAAATATTACAAAGCCATGCTCACGATCTATTGGGTCGAGAAGAAGTACAGCAACTGCTTGATAACTTAGCTAAAACAGCACCTAAACTTGTCGAAGGATTAGTCCCCGATATGCTGCCATTGGCCACCGTGCAGAAAGTATTACAAAACTTGCTTGAAGAGAACCTCCCTATTCGCGATATTCGCACTATTACCGAGGCGCTATCTGAACAGGCTGCTCGAAACCCAGAAGCAGAGGCGCTTACCGCCTCAACCCGCATGGCACTTAGCCATTCCATTGTTCAACACGTTAATGGTATCAAAGCAGATCTACCTATTATTACTTTAGACCCTGAGCTGGAACAGATATTGCTACAGACCTTACAAGCAACCACAGAAGGTGGCGCTAGTTTAGAACCAGGACTTGCAGAGAATATGCACAAAAATTTACAAGATGCGACACAACGACAAGAAATGACAGGAGAGTCTGCCATTTTGGTTGTTCAAGCAGGGTTACGGACTTGGATTTCACGTTTTATCCGTCATTCGATTCCAAGCTTGAATGTCCTGTCATACAACGAAATACCCGATAACAAACAAATTAGAATTGTGGCTAACGTTGGCCGTTAGTACTCAAGGATATTATTATGAAAATTAAACGTTTCCAAGCTGCTGATGTTCGCCAAGCTATCAAAGAAGTACGAGATGTGCTTGGCCCAGATGCTGTTATCTTATCTAATAATCGTGTTGATGGCGGTGTCGAAATTGTAGCCGCAACAGATTACGATGAAGCTGAATTCAAGCGCCAGTCACACGTTCGTCAAGCAGAGCCTGCTCAATCGCCAAGAGTAGAAATTAACCCTGCCGCAGAACCTACACCTCGCGCTGCACCACAAGTCCAAGCGCCACAAAATGTATGGTCACAAGAGCCAACGTTAATACAAATGCGTAAAGAAATTTCAGGTCTTAAAGATATGTTGCAAAATCAACTATCCGACTTGGCATGGAAAGATATGGAACATAACAGTCCTATACAAGTTCAGTTATTACAACGCTACTTACAAATGGGCGTTCAAGTTGACTTAGCGAAAAAGTTTACTGCTCAAGCAACTGGTGCAGATGATTTAGAACTTGCATGGCGTCAATCATTAGGTCGCCTAGCCGCTGAAATCCCATTAGATGATGATGACATCATTACTCGTGGTGGTATCTATGCTTTAGTCGGCCCTACCGGTGTCGGTAAAACAACCACCGTTGCTAAAATTGCCGCAAGATGTGCTCTAAAACATGGTGCGAAGAATGTTGCTCTTATTACAACCGATTGTTATCGCATTGGTGGACAAGAACAATTACGGACTTATGCTCGTATTTTGGGTGTGCCGGTTCGTGTTGCAAAAACCCACCAAGAACTAGGTGATGCCTTGAATGATCTACTTGATCGCCGTTTCATCCTCATTGATACAGCAGGCATGAATCAGCGTGATATTAAGCTAGCAGAGAAATTCGCAGTACTTAAGCAACAGTCACCTAAAATAAAAAATTACTTAACTGTCTCTGCAACCACCCAAGCAAGCGGTCTAAATGATATTATTAACACTTTCTCACACCTTGCGTTGAGTGGTTGTATTTTGACCAAAACAGATGAAGCAAATAGTTTAGGTGGCGCAATATCAGCATTGATTCGTCACAAACTACCATTGGCTTATGTGTGTAATGGTCAGCAAGTGCCTGAAGATTTCAGCCTTGCCCGCCCAAATACATTGGTAAAACAGGCAAGTGATTTAATGAACGAAGCAGAACAACAGATCGACCCACAAACCTTATCCGGCTATGGAGGTTTTGCAGCTTATGGTTGATGTCGCTGATGACCAAGCAAGCGGTCTTAGAAAAATGGCACGCCCCCCCCGCCCTGTCAAAGTCATTGCTGTGGCGAGTGGTAAAGGTGGAGTCGGCAAAACCAATGTTACTGTAAACCTTGGTGTTGCTCTCGCCTCTCAAGGAAGACAAGTGCTTTTACTTGATGCTGACTTGGGTATGGCCAATATTGATGTCATGCTTGGCTTGCACCCTCAATTTAACTTATTACATGTATTAGATGGTAGCAAAACACTATCAGAAATTATTGTCGAGGGTCCTTCTGGGCTAAAAATAATTCCTGCTGCTTCTGGCGTTCAAAAAATGGCAGAACTCAGTCCCGCTGAACATGCCGGCATGATCCAAGCATTTAGCGAAATGGATGACCAAATCGATATTTTACTGATCGATAGTGCAGCCGGTATCTCTGATAGTGTGGTGAGTTTTACGCGTGCAGCACAAGAAGTCATTGTTGTTGTCTGTGATGAACCTGCATCCATTACCGATGCTTACGCATTTATTAAATTACTAAGTCGTGAATATGGCGTTGTTCATTTTCATATCATTGCCAATATGACTCGAAGCGTTCAAGAAGGTCGTGAGCTATTTAATAAAATATCATTAGTCTGTGATCGTTTCCTTGAAGTGAATTTAGACTTTATGGGCATTGTTCCTTTTGATGAAGACTTACGTCGCGCTGTTAAAAAACAACGCGCTGTTGTTGAATATATTCCTCGCAGCAAATCAGCGACTGCCTTTATGCACCTAGCGAAAAAAGTGGATTACTGGCCGGTTCAGAAACAACCGCGAGGTCATATGGAATTTTTTGTTGAACGCCTTATCCAAGCAAGTTTGGATATCGCCTAGAATGAATGCCGTTGCCATGTATACCGACACTGAATCATCGAAACTATCGATATCTGAACTTGTTGAACAACATGCTACGTTGGTAAAGCGTATTGCTTACCACTTAATTGCTCGCCTACCCCATACTGTTGATGTCGATGATCTGATTCAAGCCGGTATGATTGGTTTATTAGATGCTTCTCAGCATTACAATGCTAGCCAAGGCGCCAGTTTTGAAACCTATGCAGGTATCCGTATTCGAGGTTCCATGCTCGATGAGATACGTCGCAATGATTGGGCTCCCCGCTCTGTTCATAAAAAAGCGCGTGAAATTTCTGATGTCATGCGAGAAATAGAACAGCAAGAAGGTCGCCATGCCCATGATAGTGAAATAGCAAAAGCCCTTGGCCTGAGTATTGAAGAATATCATCAGCAGCTCCGCGATTCAGCAGGTCATCAAGTTTTTAGCCTTGATGAATTTACTGACAATGATGAAGCAAATGCACATCCCATTACCCCGACCTTATCGGGTCCTGTCGACTCATTACAGGCTGATGGGTTTCAGGAAGCAATGGCTGAAGCAATAAAAACACTCCCAGAACGTGAACGATTAATGATGGGGCTGTATTATAATGACGAATTAAATTTAAAAGAAATAGGTGAAGTTTTGGGCGTTAGTGAGTCTCGTGTGAGTCAAATACACAGTCAAACTGTCATCCGACTTCGCTCAAAATTAAGTGACTGGTTAAACTGAAAATTGGAGGTGTCCTTTGGATAAAAATATGAAAATTCTCGTTGTGGATGATTTTTCCACCATGCGACGAATTATAAAAAACTTATTACGAGATTTAGGCTTTAACAACACCGTTGAAGCTGATGATGGTCTAACAGCTTTGCCTATCTTACAAGCAGGTGGAATAGACTTCCTTGTCACGGATTGGAATATGCCTGGTATGCAAGGTATTGACCTCTTAAAAGCAGTACGTGCAGATGAAAAGCTTTCAACGATTCCTGTTCTAATGGTAACGGCAGAGACAAAGCGTGAGCAAATTATTGTTGCTGCCCAAGCAGGTGTAAATGGCTATGTAGTTAAACCATTCACAGCGGCTACATTGAAAGAGAAAATTGATAAAATCTTCGAACGTATTGACGCACAATAAAACATAAGGCTCATCATGGAATCTATGAATAAAACAGTACAGCTTGAAGCTGCCCGTGCTCTAGTCACAGCATTGGAATCAGATAATGAGAAAGCTGCCGAACATCAACTTACTATTCTCACTCAATCTCAAGAAAGTGAGCTTTTCCACGAAGTAGGAAAGCTAACTCGAGAGCTCCATGAAGCCATGAACAATTTTAATTTGGATTCACGATTAGTCGATTTGACTGAAAATGGCATGCCAAACACTCGTGAGCGCTTAAATTATGTCATTACGACAACAGAAGAGGCTGCTCACAAAACGCTAGGCTATATTGATCAAACCCTCCCCCTTGCTTCTGAACTTAAACTCACTGCTGAAAAAATCGACGAAAGTTGGCATCGTTTTCGCATGAGAGAAATGAACGCAGATGAGTTTCGCTCACTAAGCAAAGAAATTGAAGTTT
The DNA here is from genome assembly GCA_013139345.1 of Methylophaga sp. Lineage (GTDB taxonomy): Bacteria > Pseudomonadota > Gammaproteobacteria > Nitrosococcales > Methylophagaceae. Next base: position 15,660 of record WTAY01000048.1, read on the forward strand.
ATTTGCCAGAAGTGAAACAACATTCTGAACAGATCCACGCCAACTTATCAGAAATGATGCTGGCTCAAGGCTTCCAAGATCTGACAGGGCAAGTTATTCGCCAAGTTATCGACTTGGTTGAAGAGGTAGAAGATAATTTGGTGCGACTGGTAAAAATTGCCGGTCAGCATATTGAAAGTAAACCAAAAGACAACAAAGACGTTGATCCAATTAAAGCTGAGGGGCCTCAGATTAATGCTGGAGATAACCCTAATGTTGTTAATGATCAAGATGAGGTCGATGATTTGTTATCAAGTCTTGGCTTCTAAAGGATAAAAAAAGATGGCAGCATTAGACTCTGATGATGAAATCCTTCAAGACTTTTTAGTCGAAGCAGAAGAAATATTAGAAGGATTGAATGAACAGCTTGTTGAACTAGAAACTCAACCTGAAGATAGCGAGTTACTGAATGCTATTTTCCGAGGGTTTCATACAATCAAAGGCGGAGCAGGCTTTCTAAGCCTAGATGCCATGGTTGGCTTATGCCATAAATGTGAAGATTTATTTAATATTCTGCGTCAAGGCGATAAAGTTGTTGATGCGGAAATGATGGATACCTTCCTCAAAGTCCTCGACATCTTGAACAGTATGTTTGATGAAACAAAATCAGGTGTATTCCCAACAGAAGCAGATCCTGCTGTTCTAAACCAGCTTGCCAACTACCTTAATGCTGATGCCCCTGTCGCAGAACCTGAGCCAACACCTGAACCAGAAGTAGCGAGTCCTGCCGCTTCTGATAGTGATGACATTACTGATGATGAGTTTGAAGCATTACTCAATCAATTGCACGGTGATGGCGCACCTGGTGTTGAAGATACAGAAAAGTCAGCAGAAGTCTCAACCCCAGAACCAGCGGCTCCTATAAAATCTGATAATGATGATATTACCGAAGAAGAATTTGAAGCATTACTCGATGAACTTCAGGGTAAACAACCAGCGGATAAAGAACCCGCGCCTGTTGCCAAGTCGCCTGAACCAGAAGTAAAAGCAGAACCTGAGCCAGCACCAGCGCCTATTGCAAAACCTGCCGTAACTAAGCCAGAACCTGCGGCAAAACCTGCCGCTGCCGCTAAACCAGCGGAAACAACTGTCCGTGTTGATACTAGTCGTTTAGATGACATTATGAATATGGTCGGCGAGTTAGTACTTGTTCGTAACCGAATTAGCACATTAGAAACGGCTCTCGAAGACGAAGAAATGGCCAAGGCAGTCAATAATTTGGCTGTCGTAGTCGGTGATTTACAAACCGCGGTGATGAAAACACGCATGCAACCTATTAAAAAGGTGTTTGGGCGTTTCCCTCGCGTTGTTCGCGATCTTGCTCGTAGCTTGAAAAAAGATATTAATCTTGAACTTCGTGGTGAAGATACCGATTTAGATAAAAACTTAGTTGAAGCCCTAGCCGATCCACTTGTGCATTTAGTCCGAAATGCAGTTGATCATGGTGTTGAAATGCCAGATGTACGTGAAGCGGCAGGAAAAGCTCGTCAAGGTCAGGTTATTTTAGGTGCTGCACAAGAAGGTGACCATATCTTACTGACCATCTCTGATGATGGCGCCGGTATGGATGCAGATATATTGCGAAGCAAAGCCGTTGAGAAAGGTATGATGGATGAAGAGTCAGCCTCTCGCCTTACAGACTCTGAATGTTATGCCTTAATTTTTGCTCCAGGCTTCTCAATGAAAGCTGAAATCTCTGATATCTCGGGTCGAGGTGTGGGAATGGATGTTGTAAAAACAAGCATCTCAAAACTTAATGGTGTTATTGAAATAAAATCTGAAGTCGGTGTTGGCACAACCTTGTCTATTAAGGTTCCTCTAACGCTTGCTATCATGCCAACATTAATGGTCATGTTAGGCGACCAGATTTTTGCTTTCCCATTAGTCAGTGTTAATGAGATTTTTCACTTAGATTTAGAGAAAACAAATATCGTTGATGGTCAACAAACCATTATGGTAAGAAATAAAACGCTACCCCTCTTCTATTTAAGAAAATGGCTCGCAAGCAGCTTTAATGATATGGGTAACCCACCGGTTGAACATGTTGTTATTGTCAATGTCGGCACACAACGTGTAGGCTTTGTTGTAGACCAACTAATCGGTCAAGAAGAGGTAGTAATAAAACCATTAGGTGCCTTACTTCAAGGTACAAAAGGCTTAGCAGGGGCAACAATTACAGGTGATGGTCGTATTTCACTTATTCTTGATTTCCCTGAACTTATGGCTACCTATGCCCACAGAGGGTACTAAGGAGAATCGTGTCTGTTCGTGTATTGATTGTTGATGATTCAGGATTTTTTCGTAG
>WTAY01000068.1 GCA_013139345.1 Methylophaga sp.
CCAATAGGGTCAATGGCAATGCCTTCCCAGCGTAAGATGTTAGAAATAGTGGCATTAGGTCGCACTGTGCGGAGCATTGGAACAATAACCGTTGGCCCAGTGACAACCATTAATGCACCAAATAATAATGAAAGTTCCCACGAAAAATTGAGTAGAAAGTGTGTAGCAATGGCAATAATTGCCCAAATAATCGCCACGCCAACTGTTAATAAATTGCGAACGACTTTTTGTAAATCACGAATTTGATCAAAGCGAAGGGTAAGGCTACCTTCAAAGAGAATGATGGCAACACAGAGTGAAACAATGGGAAATAATAAGTCGCCAAAGAGTGCATCAGGATCTAACCAGCCTGTTAAGGGGCCGAGCACTAAACCTGCAAGCAAAAGAAATACAATAGCAGGAAGCTTAACCCACCATGCAAACCATTGACTTAGTGTGGCAACAACGCCAATAACCGATAATGCAATGACTGCATGCTCTTCCATGAAAGTGCCTTAGATATATTTGGAAGGTTGAATATTAACGTATAACTTCAATTTCAGCACGACGATTATGTGCACGGCCTGATTTGGTTTTATTTGTTGTACTAGGGATGAATTCACGGTGGAAAGAGGTTGTAACCATATTTTCAGACACCTTACACGCTTCAATTAAATGACTTTTAACTGAGAGGGCGCGTGCCTCAGAAAGTGGAATGTTGAGGCGTTTTCGGCCGTGATTATCAGTATGACCACTAATAACAATGCGTTTAACACTTGGATCGATTTTTACATAATCAGCTATTCTACAAAGTGCAGTTTGGCTATTTTCTGATAAGGCTGCATCTTCAAGCCCAAAATAAAGGGTTAATTTACGAATGTCTTCAAAGGTATCTGGGTGCAAATTACTCAAACACTGCTGGAATGCAGGCATAGAGTCTGTGAGATGTACGGTAGAAAGAAGTGCACTAATCTCTTCACTAGCATTATGACTGCGATAACGAACCGTTGGGAAACGTCCTTCTTGCATATGGGTTAATGCTTGTTTGGCAAACTCACCAGATAGAATAAATGTGGTTTGATTATTTTCTGATGGAATAGATATGAGGTGTAGTCTTTCTTCACTATTCTGCCAAGGTGCTTGAGCTATTTCAAAGCGGATATTTGATTGAGTCGCGGGATAAGACTTCGTAGTAAAAGTAAGGCTAAATAGCCCCCCTGTTTGACGACTAAATTTCGCTTCACCAAAGTCAGTAATAGATTGGCTTAATGTGCATTCTAATGGTGATTCAATGACTTGCCACTGTGTATCTGTCAGAGGAGCCTGAAACTGTTCGGCGTGAACAAATGAAGAAAATAAGATAAAAATAAACGTTATGTATTTCATGGCGTTCAATATTGAATAAGTGAGTGAATAGGATAATCATTAATTTTTTCTCGACCGTCAAGCATGGTTAACTCAACGACAAAAGCACAAGCAACCACTTCTCCTCCTAGTTTTTCAACTAATTGGCAACTTGCCTTAGCGGTACCGCCGGTAGCGAGAAGATCATCAATAAGCAATATACGGTCACCAGACTGAATGGCATCAATGTGTGCTTCAAGACTTGCTTCGCCATATTCTAATGAATAGGCAACAGACTGTACGTCATAGGGAAGCTTACCCGGCTTTCTGAGAGGTATAAAACCAATACCTAATTCCCACGCTGCGATACTGCCAAATATGAAGCCTCGCGCCTCCATACCAGCAACAGCTGTAATGTTTTCACCTTTAAAAGGTTTGATAAGTTCCGATATGGCAATCCGCAGACTAGTAGGATCTTGTACTAATGGCGTAATGTCTTTGAACAAGATTCCAGGCTTGGGAAAGTCTGGAATATCACGAATTTTGTCTTTTAATTTATCCATATTTAAGCAATCTAGTGAGAGTTATTCTATTATATCGGCTGAAAGTGCCGTGACTGTAACATGAGATAACAAAATGAGGTGTGTTGTGAGGATGAAGACAATAAATAAGCTAGCATTTATCTTAATGATGGCGAGCTTATTAACAGGCTGTTTAGGCTTAGGAAGCAAAGAGGAGGATGATGGGCAGCCACATTATTATGTTATCGATGTTGATCGTGGTGCTATTGCAGCAAGCTTTGCAAAGAACCGCGTTGTTCGCATAAAACCCGTTCGCATAACGTCTCATTTTCGCGGTCAAGATATTGTGTTTAAAGTAGGGGATGATGAATATCAGCGCCAAGAAAGACATCAGTTCTTTTCTGAACCGGAAGAAATGTTTACCGGACAAGCTAAGCGATGGCTGCAAAAAAGTGGTTTGTTTAGCCAAGTAATCACCGATGATGGTAATGCAGATATGGTTATGGAGATTGCCGTTACAAAGCTCTATGGCGATAAGCGAGAACAGTTTTCTCCGCAAGCTGTATTAGAAATGCAGTTTTTCTTAATCTCTGATGATGGCAGTAATCAGCAAGCTTTGTTTCAAACTGGGCTTAGAATTGATATTGATATTAAAGAAACAAGCGCTCCAAATGTTGTAAAAGGCTGGAAGCAGGGGCTTGAAGAATTGTTAGCGACTGTAGAAGACGATTTAAGCGGTTATTTTTTAAAACATAGCCCTTAGTACGTCCATGAACTAAATGTGCAGTAAATGGCTTGAAATGTTAATATCAACGCCTAGAAATTTAACTATCTGGATGATGATATAAATGGCTGATATTGCTTTCGAATTAGAACCCATCAACATCGAAGATGAGATGAAACAATCTTATCTTGATTACGCAATGAGTGTAATCGTTGGACGTGCATTACCTGATGTGCGAGATGGTCTTAAACCAGTACATAGACGTGTTCTATATGCAATGCGTGAACTGGGCAATAATTGGAACTCTTCCTACAAAAAATCAGCACGTATCGTTGGTGATGTAATCGGTAAATATCATCCCCATGGTGATACTGCTGTATATGACACGATGGTTCGTATGGCTCAGCCATTCTCAATGCGTTATCTGTTGGTTGATGGTCAGGGTAACTTTGGTTCGGTCGATGGTGATTCACCTGCCGCGATGCGTTATACCGAAGTACGTATGGCTAAAATCACCCATGAAATGTTGGCTGATTTAGAAAAAGAAACGGTTGATTTTACTGCCAACTATGATGAATCTGAACATGAACCTTCAGTTCTACCTACAAAAATCCCCACTTTATTAGCAAATGGCTCATCAGGCATCGCCGTAGGTATGGCGACAAATATTCCGCCACATAATCTGACCGAGCTTTTAAATGCCATTATCGCAATGATTGATAATCCATCAATCGATCTTGCTGGCTTAATGCAGTATATACCTGGACCTGATTTCCCAACGGCAGCAATGATCAATGGTGCTGGTGGTATTGCTGAAGCATATCGTACAGGCCGTGGTCGAGTTCATATCCGTGCACGTGCAGATATTGAAACCAATGAAAGTACAGGGCAACAAAG
>WTAY01000185.1 GCA_013139345.1 Methylophaga sp.
CATTTAGAGAAACAAAAAGATGTGGTGGCTTTACCTCTTTTACATGACACCCCTGCTGAGCTTGCTCAATCAATGGATGTTAAAGATTGGAAACGTGTTGAATGTGAGCCAATTCCAGGTAAAACAATGCCTGTATTAAAAGTGGTTGAGCGTGATTTCGTCAATACTTATAAAAAGTACACTGCCTTAGGCCCATTATTACCCAAACAAGGTAATAATATTAAAGGGATCGACTGGGATACAGAGAAAGAATACGAGCATCTAAAAGCCATTAATTACACCATTAAAGAGGAAGGTATCTCTAAAGGAATGCCATCTTTAGAGGATGATATTAGTGTTTGTGAAACTATTTTAGCCTTAGCTCCAGAAACTAATGGTGAAGTAGCGGTTAGATCATGGAAAGCACTGGGTACTAAAACAGGTGTCGATCATACTCATTTGGCTTTGCCAAGAGAAGATGAAAAAATCACTTTCCGTGATATTAAGGCTCAACCTAAAAAGATTATCACTGCACCAACATGGAGTGGTATTGAATCTGAAAAAGTAAGTTATAACGCTTGTTATACCAACATCCATGAACATATCCCTTTCCGTACATTAACGGGTCGTGCTCAGTTCTATCAAGATCATCAATGGATGCGTGATTTTGGTGAAGCTTTCTGTACCTACAAACCTGCAGTTGATATGTTGTCAACCAAAGAGATGATGGAAAAAGTGGGTGATAAACCTCATCTAAAACTGAACTGGATTACACCACATGGTAAATGGGGTATTCATAGTACCTACCATGATAACCATCGTATGCTGACGCTATCTCGTGGTGGACCTCATTTATGGGTTTCAGAAACAGATGCTGAAAAAATTGGTTTAGAAGATAACGATTGGATTGAAGCGCTAAATATTAATGGTGCCACCATTGCTAGAGTTGTTGTCAGCCAGCGTATTCCTGATGGTATGGCTATGATGTATCACGCTCAAGAAAAACATATCAACGTACCTGGTTCTAATACTACGGGTAAACGTGGTGGTATCTTAAACAGTGTGACCCGTGTAACTGTTAAACCAACCCATATGATTGGCGGTTATGCTCAGTTAAGCTACGGTTTTAACTATTATGGAACGGTAGGTTCACAGCGTGATGAATATGTCATCTTGCATAGATTAGATAATCAAGATATTCAGTGGTTAGAAGAGCCTTTAACGGCTAAAAAAGAAGCACAACTGAATCCTGAAGGCGTGCCACAAGCACCCTACACTTGCACAGATGAGTCGGAGAAATAGACAATGAAAGTAAGAGCAAATTTTTCACTGGTGATGAATCTCGATAAGTGTATCGGCTGTCACACCTGTTCAGTGACTTGTAAAAACGTCTGGACTAACCGTAAAGGGGTTGAATACGCCTGGTTCAATAATGTCGAAACAAAACCTGGTATTGGTTACCCCAAAAACTGGGAAGACCAGGAAATGTGGAACGGTGGCTGGGTTTTAGAAAACGGTAAACTACAATTAAAATCCGGGAGCCGTAGAAATATTCTAAAAAATATTTTTATGAATCCTAATATGCCAACCATTGATGATTATTATGAACCCTTTACTTATGACTATGCCACTTTACAAAATAGTGAGTTAGTTGAAGCCACTCCGACAGCCAGACCTCGATCTTTGATTGATGGCTCACGGATGGAAAAAATTGAGTGGGGTCCAAACTGGGAAGATGATCTGGGTGGTAAATTTAAACACCGTAGTGTTGATGTCAACTTTAGTGACATGGAAAAACAAATATATGGTGAATTTGAACAAACTTTCATGATGTATTTGCCTCGCATGTGTAACCATTGTGTTAACCCCGCATGTGTTGCAGCCTGTCCTTCTGGCTCTTTATACAAACGTGAAGAAGACGGTATTGTGTTGGTTGACCAAGACAAATGTCGTAGCTGGCGCATGTGTATCAGTGCTTGCCCATACAAAAAAATGTTCTACAACTGGGAATCGGGTAAAGCTGAGAAATGTACCGGCTGTTACCCTCGTGTAGAATCTGGCTTACCAACCGTCTGTTCTGAATCATGTGTAGGTCGTATCCGTTATAACGGCATCATGCTTTATGATGCAGATCGTATTGAGGAATTAGCTTCTGTAGAAAATGATCAAGATTTATATCAGGCACAACTTGATTTATTCCTTGATCCTAATGATCCAGAAGTGATTAAACAAGCTAAAGAAGACGGTATTCCAGAATCGTGGATGGACGCTGCACGTAAATCGCCTATTCGTAAATTAATTGTCGATTGGAAAGTAGCCTTCCCATTACATCCAGAGTTCCGTACTTTACCCATGGTTTGGTATGTACCACCTCTATCGCCTGTTCAATCACAAATTGATCAAGGCAACTTATCGACTATGGCTGATGGTGCAATTCCAAGCATTGAAACATTACGTTTACCAATGAAATATTTGGCTAATATGTTTACAGCAGGCGATGAGAAACCTATCGTTGCAGCTCTAAAACGTATGATTGCCATGCGTAGTTTTTACCGTTCTAAAAACGTTGAAGGCATAACTGATTTAGCGGTATTGGAAGAAGTTGGCTTAACGGAAGATCAGGTTAATGAAATGTATCGTTATATGGCGATTGCAAATCATGAAGATCGTTTTGTAGTGCCTACTAGTCATGAAGAGCTTCGTCAGGAAGATTTTCATACCTTCCAGGGACAAAATGGCTTCACCTTTGGTAATGATGGCTGCAGTATCAGTCCTAATGCTTCGCTATTTCCTGATAAACGTAAAAAAACCGCGGATAACCTTGAATTTGTACGTTATCACCCCGCGGCTAAACGTTCTGATGGGGAAAAAGCATGACGCAAGTCTACAAGGTACTTTCCATTCTACTGGAATACCCAACTAAAGATTTAACAGCTCATTGGGATGAAATGAATCAACTCATTAATGAGTTGCCAAATCTGGCGACGGAAGACAATAAGCTTCTCAGTGGGTTTACCCGCTGGGCAGCGAGTCTGTCTTTAACAAAATTCCAGGCAGAATACGTTAATAATTTTGATATGACGGCTGAGAACTCGCTTTACCTTACTTATCATTTATTTGATGAACAAGACCGTGACAGAGGCCCTGCATTAATAGAACTGACAGAGCTTTATAAAACCACAGGCTTTGAAATAGGCAGTGGCGAGTTACCCGATTATCTGCCACTGATTTTGGAATATGTCTCGACTATGGATGATAAAGCAAGTGCTCTGGCATTTTTGCAACAAACATCACAGGCAGCCGATATTATCGCCAGCAATCTGGAAAAAAATGAAAGTCCATACGCCCCACTGGTCAGAATGGTGGCTCGTCACGGACATGTTGAAGATATTGCAGCATAGGACTTATTATGAACTTAAGTAATTTACTCTTTGGGGTATACCCCTACATAGCCCTGACTACATTTTTTGTAGGCAGTTTAATTCGTTTTGATAGAGAGCAATACACCTGGAAAGCCGATTCCAGCCAACTATTTGAAAAAGAACAACTGCAAAAAGGCAGCATTCTATTTCATATAGGCGTATTAGCTTTATTTATGGGGCATTTTGCTGGATTAGTCACGCCACACTCATGGTTTTTAGCTATGGGTGTGTCTGACATGATGCATCAAATTGTTGCTATTTCAGCAGGCGCTGCATTTGGTTCTTTATGCATGATGGGCGGTGTTATTTTATGGAAACGCCGTATGTATCATCCAAGAGTGAGAGCAAACAGCCGTTTTA
>WTAY01000128.1 GCA_013139345.1 Methylophaga sp.
CGTTGGCGCATTGTTTTAACCATACCCTCGCGTAGACCTTCATTTACATTGTTTGTAGTAAGTGTCGCCTTAAGAGAATCTAAATGTGGTTCACATGCAGTGAGTGTTTTATCTGCAACGTTTTCAGCTCTAACACCTTGTTGATGGTATTCAAGTCTATTTTGCATCATGCATTGATTGTATTCCATGATGTGGTTATACATTTCAGCTTGAGCTTCTTCAGTCATATCTGCAGGCGTAATCATGCTCATTTCTTCTGATTCAATTGCTGTAACTTCCCCAGTAACAACGGCGTTCCCTTCGGTTGTATCAACAGCCATTTCTTCTACGGCTACGGTATCAACATTTTCTTTCGATTGGTTCATATAACTGTAACCAGCAATAGCAACCACTACTAATAATACGACAAAAACAAGGTTTTTCATTTCTTCTCCTAAAACAAAATATAATTCTGAAAGTGCTTATTGGCATATTTCAAATAAAAATCAATACCACACTGAGCGGAATACTATACACTTCAATTCTCACTTTGAGCACAAAATCATACGCACGCATTAAAACAATTAAGTAATCAAGATTATAAACAAGCAGTTAAAAGAGATTGTTAAACCAATATGTCTTTAAATAAAAGTAATGATTCACGCCTAAATGATATTCATAACTGGCTAGATACGGTATTCAAATCATCCGACTATCAGTTAAAGCCGGCATCGAGTGATGCAAGTTTTCGACGGTATTTTAGAGTTTCACACCACGATAAGACATGGATCTTGATGGATGCGCCACCTGCTCATGAAGACACTGGGCCATTTATTGATATTGCTACTTTTCTATACGTACATGATATAAATGTTCCTAAAATCAAAGCCAAAGACGCACAGTTAGGGCTATTATTACTCTCTGACTTTGGTAACACACCTTATCTTGATGAACTTAATGCCGATCGAGAAGGCCTTTTATACAAGCCTGCGATTGATAGTTTAATTACTATTCAACAATGTCCGTTAAAAGAGAGCTTACCTCTTTATGACCGAGCATTATTACAGCAAGAAATGATGCTATTTCCAGAATGGTTTCTTGATAAACATCTCGGTATATCAGCACCCTCTTTTTTACAAAATACATTTGATATCTTAATTGATAGTGCACTAGAACAACCTCAAGTCTTTGTGCACCGCGACTACCACTCACGAAACCTGATGCATACTGTTGAAAATAGCCCAGGCATTATTGACTTCCAAGATGCGGTTATAGGCCCTATTACTTACGATCTTGTCTCATTATTACGTGATTGCTATATTTCATGGCCTGAAGAAAAATTAGCTCAATGGATTCATTACTATTTACACAATGCTCAGCAAAAAGGTTTATTGATCGGTGTATCACTAGAACAGTTCACTCGGTGGTTTGATTTAATGGGCTTACAACGTCATATTAAGGTATTAGGTATCTTCTGCAGGCTCAATTATCGAGATAACAAAGACAACTACCTGAATGACTTACCTTTAACACTACATTATGTTCAGCAAGTTAGTCGTAAATATCCTGAGTTTTCTGACTTAAGTGACTTTCTAAGTCATCAAAGCAAAATAGCAGAGATATGATGAAAGCAATTATTTTATCGGCTGGGCGTGGAGAGCGCTTACGACCGCTTACTGATAAAACACCAAAGCCACTATTGCAAGCCGGTAAGTTTCGTATCATTGAATACACCATTCAATCACTTGTTAAAGCGGGGTTTAAAGATATTGTTATCAATACCGCCCACCTCAGTGAACAATTTCCTACGTTATTAGGGTGTGGCGATGCGTATAATGCAACAATCACTTATTCACCAGAGCAAGTAGGTGGGCTAGAAACAGCAGGAGGCATTATTAATGCCCTGCCCTTATTGGGTGATGAACCATTTCTAGTTGTAAATGGTGATATTTGGACTGACTACCCTTTTGAGAATTTAGCTGAATATGAGCTAAAAGAGCTGGGGCATTTAATATTTGTGGATAATCCTGAACATAATCCTGATGGCGATTTTTCTTTGTATTCAGGCAAAGTCAGTTTAGAAGATAAAAATAAATTAACCTATAGCGGCATCGCTATTTATCACCCAGCATTCTTTGCGGGTTTAGATGCGCAACGACTCGCGCTCAAACCTTTACTACTAGAAGCTATAAGCAAGCAAAAGCTTAGTGGCGAATACTACCAAGGACAATGGTCTGATATTGGTACTATAGAGCGCTTACAATCGCTAACTGAGCACCTTAGCGATTAAGGTGTAAAAACTCTACCAATGCTTTTTGAGCATGGAGACGGTTTTCAGCTTCATCCCAAACGATACTCTCAGGGTTATCCATCACCTCAGCTGACACTTCTTCACCACGGTGTGCTGGTAGGCAGTGCATAAATAGTGCACCGTCATTTGCTAGTGCCATCACTGAGCTATCAACTTGAAAATCAGCAAATGCAGTTTCTCGTTTTTTCTGCTCTTCTTCTTGGCCCATACTTGCCCAGACATCAGTCACAATTAAATCAGAACCTTTAACTGCACTAGCAACATCATTAAATAATGCGATCTCGGCATCCGCTTCCGCGACAATATCAGCACGAGGCTCATAGCCTTCTGGCGTAGCGATATTCAAGTTAAAGCCAAAGCGATCTGCTGCATTAATGTAGGAATGACACATATTGTTGCCATCACCAACCCATGTCACTGTTTTACCTTCAATTGAACCACGGTGTTCAACATAAGTTTGCATGTCGGCAAGCAACTGACAAGGGTGGTAATCATCTGTTAACGCATTGATAACTGGTACGGATGAATAATCAGCAAAGCGTTCAACCATATTATGATCAAAGGTGCGGATCATGACCATATCAACCATACTAGAAATTACACGAGAAGAATCTTCAACAGGTTCACCTCGTCCTAATTGCGTATCGTTGGGTGATAGAAAGATTGCACCGCCACCAAATTGAACCATTCCCGCTTCAAATGAAACACGAGTACGCGTTGATGACTTATCGAAGATCATCGCTAATACTTTGTTTTTTAATGGCTCGTAGACTTCGCCCGCTTTATGCATCCGTTTTAATTCAATCGCACGATCAATTAACTGCTTTAATTCTTCAGGAGTAAAGTCTTTTAATGTTAGAAAATGTCTCATTACGCTACGCTCTTAACTGCTTTTGAAGCAAGAAATTCAATCACTAAGTTGCTCACCAGTGACACCATCGTATTTGCTTCATCTTTCGTCATAATTAAAGGTGGTAACAATCTAACAATTTTATCTGCTGTTACATTAATTAAGATACCTTTTTCTAAGGCCTGTTGAACCAATTCAGTACAAGGAATCGTTAACTCAATGCCAAACATAAAGCCAGATGACCTGATTGTTTTAACTTCTTCCTGTCCAGCCAACGCATCATGAAAACCATTAACAATATCATGTGTTAATGATGAAACATTATCCAAGACATGTTCAGACTCAATCGTTTCAAGAACAGTGAGTGCAGCGCGACAAGCTAGAGGGTTTCCACCGAATGTTGAACCATGATTACCAGGTTGCAATACGTCTGTAGCAAGACCCGATGCTAAACAAGCACCAATTGGCATACCATTACCTAAGCCCTTAGCTAACATCATTACATCTGGAACTACATCGTCTGATTGTTGAAAAGCAAACCATGTTCCTGTACGTCCAATACCTGTTTGAACCTCATCTAACATCATTAACAACTGACGTTGTGTACAAAGATCACGTACACCTGCAAGGTAATCAGTATCAGGTATTTTTACGCCACCTTCACCTTGAACGGGTTCAACCATCACGGCAACGGCTTCTGGCCAATGACCAATGGCCATTCTTAATGCATCGAGATCGTTATAAGGCACTCTAACAAAGCCAGGAACAAGAGGCTCAAACCCTGCATGAACTTTAGGGTTTCCTGTTGCAGTCAATGTTGCCATTGTTCTGCCATGAAAACTAGCGTCCATGACAATGATAACTGGCTTATCAATTCCTTTACTGTGCCCGTATTTTCTAGCTATTTTGATAGCTGTTTCATTAGCTTCGGCACCCGAATTACAGAAAAACACTTGCTCCATTCCTGATAATTCAGTCAATTTTTCAGCAAGTTCAATCTGTAGAGGGATTTGATAGATATTAGAGGTATGGATCAATGTACTTGCTTGTTCAGCAATAGCCTTTGCGATAGCTGGATGAGCGTGGCCCAAGTTACAGACAGCAATACCACTTAAAGCATCTAAGTATTTCTTACCGTCAGAATCTGTTAGCCATACGCCTTCACCTTTCGTAAAAGCGATATCAAGACGTCCATATGTTGGCATGACTGCAGTACTGCTTTTTGTCATGGTTTTACTCCACTAAACCTTAAATCCAGCCATTTTTGAGTGGCCTAAAATAAAAAAAGACAGTTTCAAATGAAACTGTCTTTTTTCAAATAACGGAGTATTTTATAACGTTATTTCAATCTAAGCAAAATTTCCTTAGATTTCATAGGTATTACGCTGCAAAATTAGCGGCAACAAATTCCCAGTTTACTAATCCCCAGAATGCTGCAACATATTTTGGACGTGCATTACGGAAATCTATGTAATAAGCATGTTCCCAAACGTCACATGTCAATAATGGTGTTTGACCAGAAGTTAGTGGAGTAGCAGCATTGCTTGTGTTCACAATCTCAAGACTACCATCTGCATTTTTAACTAACCATGTCCAACCTGCCCCAAAATTAGTTGCTGCAGATGTTGAGAATTTAGCTTTAAACTCATCAAAAGAACCAAAAGTAGCATCAATTGCAGTTGCAAGATCACCTGAAACAGAATCTGTACCGTTTGGTGTTAAACCATTCCAGTAAAATGTGTGGTTCCAAATTTGCGCAGCATTGTTAAAAATACCGCCGCTAGACTTCATGATGATATCTTCTAATGATAGGCCTTCAAATTCAGTACCTGGTACTAAATTGTTTAGGTTTGTCACGTATGTTTGGTGATGTTTACCATAATGAAAACTAATTGTTTCTGCAGAAATAGTAGGTTCTAACGCATCATCTGCAAAAGGTAGTGGTGGCAATTCATAAGCCATGGTGGAATCTCCTAAAAAATAATAACCGAGTATTTAACTTGGTCATTCTAGTCGAGCCTTAAATGCAAAGCAAGTAAGGCATTATTATAAATTCACTCTTCACTCACTGAAAAGTGACATTAAATCTAAATCCAAGCCCATAAGAATAGCATCTTCACGCCCTTCTTTAGCTGGGTAATAGTTCTTTCGTACTGACATTTCATTAAAACCAGCCTGTAAATACAATTGCTGAGCCCGCTGGTTGGAGCTGCGAACTTCTAAAACAATGAGTACTGATGAAATGCTTGTGGCAAACTCGATAACGTGGTTTAAAATTTTACGGCCTAAGCCTTGCCCTTGTTCATTTTGTTTAACACATATGTTTAATAAGTGTGCTTCATCCACTACTCTTTGAACAATGGTATAACCGACTATCTCATCTAAATCATTAACAAAAACCCAAGCATCATTATGAGCTTTTAAGCAGTCTTCAAAGTTTGTCTTTGACCACGGAAACTGATTGGCTTGTTGTTCAATCGTGACGACATCCATAATATCGTCTGCGTGCATTTCACGATATTTCACAATTGAAGGTATGTGCGTTTAGCAAGCTGTAGATCTTGCCATGCTAACGCTTTTTTTTCTGGCTTTGTCAGTAACTCGCTTAAAGAGAAGCTAACCACGGTTGTAATCTTCTGATCTAAGGTTTTATGTGTTGAACCACGAATAATAGACTCACCTAATGATGTACTAGCGAGAACTTCACCTAATATAATCATGACTTTACACGGGGAAGGTGAATGTTGTAATTGTACAAGTTGAGCAGAATCTATAATGGCAAGGTTTTGCTGATCGACATTGATTGC
>WTAY01000130.1 GCA_013139345.1 Methylophaga sp.
ATGCTATCTAGTACAGTATATGCTGAGAAAGCGGCATTAAACTCCCCTCCCACACTAATATCAGCTGGTATATCTGACTATATTTTTGACCAGCCCTCTTTACTCTCCCATGCTGTTAATGTCGAACTTGCAACACTTCTTGATAGCACAAAGATTCGAATTGTTAACGGGGGGATTCTGAGCCAATCTGACTTTGATGAATGGTCTAGACAGATGGGAAAAGATAAGGCGGTGAAGTATCAACAGGCATTCTATTCTGCTTTTGCTGGCGATAATGGCCCTAAATCACTCACTAATATTAGAGTCACAGACAGTTCAGGACAAAGTATGATGAACTGTATCATTTCTCACCCGAATACTGACTGGCATGTAACATGGGCTACAGGTGGGTTAAATATGTCTATGCAGTACGGAGAAAATGACTATAACCTTAATGATGTCAGTGAATTTATTTTATTTCATGAAGGCAAGCATTGTTTTTCAAAAACTGTTTCTCCAATTACTAACGAAAACTTATCTGATGCCTTTGCCGCTCTCGTCTATCGTTGGAAACATAATGGTAAAACGGCCATGCTGAAAGATATTCTGGGCTTTAGACTACACCAAGTTGAAAGTATCAACTCCGTTGAAGATCCTGACTTTAAACAAGCGGCACTGATTCATGACACTCGCACCATATTACAGAAAGTAATCGATCTTAATTTTGAGACTGATATTCAAGGTTTATCTATTACTGAACTAAATACTCTTGCAGATAATATTGTTAGCCGACATATTTAACTCGCTATAAAAAACTCACCACAGAGACACTGAGAGCACAGAGCTTTATACAGGTAATCATTCAAAATAAATGATATTCATTGCAAAAATAGAGCGTCAGAGCTTTGTGCTGATTCGTTCTGGTTTCAGCTTTACTAGGATTCTCACCCTCATCCCAACCTTCTCCCTTGAGGGAGAAGGAGATTAACTCCCTCTCCTGTTGGAGAGGGTTGGGTTGGGGTGAGGAGATAAATTAAGGACTGAAACGAGAATTTATTGTTTAAAGCAGATCCCAGCTAAAATCATGCTGAGATGACTGGGTAAAAAAGTCTACAGATTGATTATAAAAATAGATCGCGCTTAAGCTAACTGATGCTCAGTTTTTGCATTTTTTTCTGTTAGCGAGACAAAACCAATGTCTTCCATAATTGCATACACCGATGGCAAGACCAGCATGATTAATAGTGTTGAGGTTAGCATTCCAAATACGATACTTGTCACCAATGGCACTAAAATTAATGCCTGAGTGCTCGTTTCAAACAATAGCGGTGTCATACCTGCGACGGTAGTTGCTGATGTTAAAAAGATAGCACGAAATCGATCTCGTACCGCCAAGCTTGCCGCATTGTGTAATGAGGCCCCCTCTTCAATGTGATGTTTCACAAACACAACTAATAAAATTGAATCATTCACCACAATACCTGCCAACGAAACAAAGCCGATCATACTTGGCAGTGTAAAGTCTAATCCCATCAACAAATGCCCCCATATTGCACCAATTAATGCTAATGGAATATTCAACATCACAATTGCAGGCTCTCGGTAATTTCTGAAAATAAAACTCAATAATAAGAACACGCCTAATGTCCCTAAGCCAAAACCAGACAAGATCGACATTCTGGTTTCTGTACCATTCTCAACTTCACCTTTAAAGTTAATGGTAATTTCAGGATAACGTTGCTGTAAACCTTGCAAAAAGTGTTTTTGTGTACCAGCAATAATTTCTGACGTATTGGCAACAGCCGCATCTACTTCACCATAAATAGTCACTGTTCGTTGATGGTTGATTCGACCAATACGAGCAAAGCCTCTTTTTTCGGTAATTGTAGCAACACTACTTAAAGGAATAGCCACACCTTTATTAGAAAACACAGTCAAATTATCAAAGTCATAAAGCTCTTCTGTTTCTTTACTATCCAATTTAGCAACGATCTCAACCGCTTCTCGGCCCTGATAAATCTCACTAATTTTTGCACCTTGGTAGGCCGAACGTAGCTGTGATGCAATACTTCGAGCATCAACTCCAGCGACTAATGCACCCGGTTTTAATTTGATAGTATATTCCGGCTTTCCTGGGCGTAAGTCATCAAGCAAATTAGACACCCCCTGATAACCACGTAACCAATTCTGTAGCTCCCATGAAGCTGTTGATAGACTATCTAAATCGTCACCACTTAAACGAATCTCAATGGCACGACCTGCAGGCCCTACTTTAGGCTCCCTGAATTGAACATCAATAACACTTGGAAGATCGCCACTATTTTTCCGCCATAAACGAGTGAGTTCAATCATATGGGTATTACGTAACTCTGTGCTCAGTAAATCAAGACTTATGGTGGCTAAATGCGGTCCATTTTCTGGCACATCACCATGTACACCATACGTAACTTGTATATTTTTGACTAAAGATTCAGATTCAGATTCATTTTTATTCAGTGTGGCTGTCGTTTTATCCAATGCCGTTAATAATATATCCATGACACGTTCAGTTTCCGTCAACGGGGTTCCCTGTGCTAACAAAATACGGGCATCAACAGAATTACCTTCGAGATCTGGAAAAGCTTTAAATTTAACCGTACCTGTTGCTATCAAACCAACAGAAAAAACCAATAATGCTAATGCAGTTCCAACCGTCACATAACGGAATCGAATTGCTACATCAGCAGCTTGGCCAACGCGTTCGCGTAAGGCATCAAAAGCTGTTTCAAATTTTTGGCGAAATTTAGGTGTTTCTTTATGATGTACATGCTGTAAAGAATGCATAAGGTGATGAGGCAGTATTAAAAATGCTTCAATTAAACTAATCGTTAAGACGGATAATAAAACAACGGGTAATACCCCCAGAACTTGCCCCATATCCCCTTTCATCATCAACAAACTACCAAATAAGAAGGCGGATGTTAGAAAGGATGCCAACACGCCTGCAATAACACGATGTGTGCCATCAATTGCAGCATCTATTGGTGACTTGCCTTTATTGTATTCGTGAGCAATGCTTTCAGAAAGCACAATGGCATCGTCCATTAGAATACCAATTGCCATTAGCAAAGCAACCATTGAGATCATATTGATAGTAACGCCCAACATCACCATCATGGCAAGGCCGCCCAAAAATGAAATAGGTAATCCTAACGCTACCCAAAATGTATAACGCCAATTAAAAAAGAGTAATAACGCGATTGATGCCAGCAATAAGCCCTGCCAACCATTTTTCATTAACAAGCTGAGACGGTCACTCACCAAAGCGGTGCCATTTTGAGTAATCGTTAATTGTGTTCCTTGTGGCAATATCTGATTTTCAGTTTCAACAAAGTCATCAATTGCATTAAACACGGTTAACAAGTCATCCGTGGTATTTTTACTTATTTTCAGCAAACCTGCTTGATGACCATTAACGTCAATCCGCTCTTCTTGAAGTTCAAATCTATCAACAACTCTAGCAATCTCAGCCAGTTTAATTTCGCCACCATCTGCTGAGTTTAACAGTACTAAATCAGCTAATTCTTCTGCTGTTTTTCGTACATTATCAAAACGAATTTGATAAGACGTTTCACTTCCTTCTAATGTTCCTGCTGGTAAATCTAATGCCTGACTAGTAATCAAATTGGCAATATCTTGTACACTCAGCTGATATTTTAATAAGGAATCAGGATGAATAAGCACTTGTAGCTGATGAGTTGAAAAGCCGTCTACGGTAACAATAGGAACAGCTGGATCTGCTAATAACTTATTTCGATAGTGTTCTGTAAGCGCCTTCAACTCAGCACGAGTCAAATTATCTGAAGTGATAGCCACATTAGCCACCATACTGATTCGACCTAACTGTTTAATAATAGGGTCTTCAGTCTCAGCAGGGAAATCAGCAACCCCATCGACAGCGGCTTTAATATCATCATAAAAGGTATCAATATCACCTTCTTCAACCATTTCTAAAGTGAAAATCGCCATATTGTCACGCGCATCACAAGTTTGCTCTTTCAGGTAACTAATACCATCCGTTGCATCTTCCAGACGGTTACAAATGGCATCTTCCACATCCGCTGGATTAGCACCAGGGTACAACATAGAAAGCTGCACCTTGCTTGGTTTGATAAGTGGAAATGACTCTTTATTTAAACTTGTTAATGACACTAAACCGATGGCAATAATCGCCATCATAAGAATATTGCCCGCAGTGGGATGCTTTATAAAATAACGAATCATTACTGCGTACTCAATAACGAAGGAGCTAATGCATCACGCTCTAATTGTTGCTGATAGTCAATTGC
>WTAY01000257.1 GCA_013139345.1 Methylophaga sp.
CATTGCAGGCACTTGTTCGCTTTGGTCAGGGTGGACCAAAAACACGATTTCGTAATGTCTCATTTAGAGCTCCTCACGGTTTAAACAGCCCCCTGATTTTATTCAAGAGGCAAGGAGTTTTACCTTAAGTCCAAGGCAATCGAGCATTTTACTCTATTTTTAGAGTTTGCCGCAACAATATTTCAATTAAAAACGGTTACTTAGAGCAATCTTTGTCTACTGGCTTCAAACAGGCAAACACCCGCGGCAACAGAGACATTCAAACTTTCTGCTCCACCATGCATAGGTATCAACATCACTTGATCACAATTTTCTCGTGTTAGGCGACGAATACCCTTCCCTTCTGCACCCAATACAACCGCTAAAGGCCCTTTCAAATCAGCGTCAAAAAGTGTTGTTTCACTTTCTCCTGATGTACCGACTACCCACACGCCATATTGCTGTAACTCACGCAGAACGCGCGCTAAATTCGTCACTTGAATAAATGGTAAGCGTTCTGCCGCGCCACTTGATACTTTTAATGCTGTCGGTGTTAATGCTGATGCACGATCTTTAGGTGCAATAACAGCATGAGCACCAGCGGCTTCAGCCGATCTCATGCACGCTCCTAAATTATGTGGATCTTGCACACAATCTAAGATTAGTAGGAATGGTGCCTCATCCAACTCATCCAGTAATTTGAATAAATCAGTTTCATCTAAATTGCCGATAGGACGACACTTAGCGATACCACCTTGATGACGCGCATCAGGTGCCATTTCATCTAATTGTTCACGTTCAACGCGATGAGGCTTAATGCCGTGTTTATGTGCAGCATCTACAATATCATTAATGCGTGCATCATCTCGTTCATCAGATAACCAGATTTCTAATACACGTGTATTGGTTATCTCTAATGCAGCTTGAATGGCATGCAAACCAAAAACAAGATCATTTCCAACGGAACTACTTGCCTCAGATTTAGATGTTCTGCGGCGTTTCGTATGCTTGTGATTCTTGTCCTTCGATGACGGGTTTGACATATATTTCTACTCTACGATTTAATTGGCGACCGGCTTCGGTCTCATTAGTTGCTCTTGGTTCTGTTTCACCCCGCCCTACGGTCACTAAACGACTTTGTGAAATACCTTGTAGCACAAAATAATTCACAACAGACTGTGAGCGATGACGAGAAAGCGTCATATTATACTCTTCTGAGCCCACACTATCAGTATGTCCGACAACATGAATAACCGTGCGTGGATAGCGTATTAAAATATCTGATACTTTCTGCAAGGTTGGCATAAAGGCAGGCTTTAAACTTGCACTACCAAAATCAAATGAAATTTCACTCGAAATATCAATTTTCAAACTCTCATCTTGAAGTCGTTGTACTTCGATATCATGATTAGCCTGTTCTTCTGCTAAGGCTGCTTCCATCTCTTGCTGTTGTTTATCCATATAATGGCCAATACCTGCACCTGCAGCAGCACCCACAGCAGCGCCAACAAGTAACCCACCTTTATCATTTTCTACAGCATGACCAATAACGGCACCAGCAACAGCACCAATAATCGCGGCATTTTTAGCTCGCTGATTAGGGTCATCGGTCGCACAGGCGCTCAACACACTCACTATAGCAACGGCTAGTGCTAATTTTTTCATTTTAAATACCTCTCAATCCTTATTGATTATTACTATTGTAGACCTACGTAAGGATGGTGACTATACTGCTAAACAAACAAATTTAATGAGAACTACTATGGAAAAACACTTTATTCCTGTCAACATTGCACTACTAACGATTTCTGACACTAGAACAAGTGAGAACGACACCTCAGGAAAAGTGCTGAAAGAACGGGTAATAGATGCCGGTCATCACATTGCCTCGCAGCAGATTGTCCCAGATGATGTGTATAAAATCCGCGCTATCATTTCCCAATGGATTGCTGAACCTGATATTCAAGCGATTATTACAACAGGCGGAACAGGGCTCACCGGACGAGATGGAACCCCCGAAGCAGTTAACGTATTACTCGACAAAGAAATTGAAGGGTTTGGTGAACTATTTCGTCAAATTTCTTATCAAGATATTCGCACATCAACCATTCAATCTCGTGCGATTGGTGGCGTTGCGAATGGCACCTTTATCTTTTGTCTACCAGGCTCAACAGGTGCATGTAAAACCGCATGGGATGACATTCTTAAAGAACAGTTTGATGCCCGTCACCGTCCTTGTAACTTCGTTGAACTCATGCCCCGACTCTTAGAAAAATAATGCAAATAACACTCTATACAACGGCAGGTTGTCACCTTTGTGATCTTGCTGATGCCATATTATTAGCGCTATCTGAGCAGCATCACTTAGACATTCTTTATACTGAAATCGGTGATGATGATGACTTAGTTGAATGTTATGGCATTCGTATTCCTGTTATACGATTTTCTGATGGAACTGAAATTGGTTGGCCTTTTGAACAGCACGATATCGAAACCAAGCTTAGTCAACTATAATATTTCCTACAACTCACTCTAAAGACCCTCACAAAATATGACAGTCCAATATATTGATACCGAAGTAGAACTCATCTCTTTTTGCCAAACAATTGCTGATGCAACATGGATGACCGTTGATACCGAGTTTTTACGCGAAAAAACCTACTCGCCTCAATTATGTTTAATTCAAGTGGCAACAGATGAACATATCGCCTGTATTGATCCCTTGGCAATCCCTGATTTAACACCTATTCTCGATCTTATCTACAACCCAGATATCACCGTTGTATTCCATGCTGCACGCCAAGATCTTGAATTACTGTATATGATTCGAGGCAACCTCCCGACCAATGTATTCGATACACAAATCGCTGCGACAGTATTGGGCTACGGCGATCAGATTGGTTATGGCAACCTAGTTAAACAGTGCATTAATGTCGATCTAGATAAAGCACATTCACGAACAGACTGGACTAAGCGCCCTCTCGATCCGGCTCAAATTGAATATGCTGCTGATGATGTTCGTTATTTACGAGATGTGTATAAACTATTAACCAAACAACTTACGGATAAAAACCGTACCCATTGGTTAGATGAAGATTTTGCCATATTAACCAGTACAGACACCTATAAATCTGACCCAGATAATATTTGGCGTAAAGTAAAAGGTTTTGGTCGTTTAAAAGGCTTACAACTCGCAATTTTACAAAGACTTGCCGCTTGGCGTGAACAGCGAGCAATCAAATCAAACCGCCCTCGTCGCTGGATAGTAAAAGATGACATCTTGCTCGACCTTGCAAAGTTAGGCCCTGAGTCTATTGATAAATTCAGCATGATTCGAGGTCTAGAAGCGAATACTATTAGTCGTCATGGTGATGCATTATTAGCAGAAATCAAACAAGCCAAAACACTCGATAAAGAACAATGGCCAGTATTGAAAAAGATCAAGC
>WTAY01000037.1 GCA_013139345.1 Methylophaga sp.
TCAACACCTTTTGCAGCCGATCCACTGTCGACGTTAAACCGTAAGGCAGCAGATTAATGGCTGAGAAACATAGTATTGGTTTAGAAGCCATTGAGAAAAAAGGCTGGTGGAAAGCACATCAGTGGTTAATCTTAAGACGGTTTAGTCAATTTGGTATTTTGGCTTTATTTTTATTGGGGCCGGCATTTGGACTTTGGTTGGTTAAAGGTAATCTATCAAGTAGCCTGACACTGGATATTTTACCGTTAACAGACCCGTATGTTTTATTGCAAACCATTGTTGCTGGAGCCAAACCCTTATCAACAGCCATAATCGGTGCAGTGATAATAACGGTGTTTTATATCATTGTCGGTGGACGTACTTATTGTTCATGGGTATGCCCTGTCAATATTGTGACAGATACTGCGAGTTGGTTAAGACGAAAACTAGGCATAAAAGGTGCTGGAACAGTAATAGACAAAAATGTTCGTTATTACTCATTAGCTGCAACATTGATCGTGGCATTTGTAATGCAAACTGTTGCATGGGAGTTGGTTAATCCGATCTCAATATTACATCGAGGCATAATCTTTGCTATAGGAATGGGCTGGAGTGTAATTTTATTCATCTTCCTATTCGATTTATTAGTGAGTAATCGAGCTTGGTGTGGTCGTTTATGTCCTGTTGGAGCCTTCTATAGTGTCATCGGTGCAGTCAGTCAGTTAAGAATTACAGCTGATAACCGTGATGCGTGTAATGATTGTATGGACTGTTTTCAGGTGTGTCCTGAACCACAAGTGATCAGTCCTGCACTAAAAGGATCAGGTAAACCTGTTATTACATCAGCAAATTGCACTAATTGTGCACGGTGTATTGATGTATGTAGTGAAGATGTATTTCATATCTCAAGTAGATATGCAGATAAAATTATAATTAAAAATCGTAGCCCGGAGGCTCAATAATGAAAACTCTATTTATTACACTGTTAATAGCATTCTCCAGTATGCTTTTTGCTGATGAAAGTATTGAGTCATTACGTGGCAGTCATAATCTTGAAAGTATCTCTCAGGATGCAACTGTGAAAAGAATGGCAAAAGATGGAGATCCAATTCAACGTAACTATGTGCAGCAACCACCATTGATTCCTCATAGCATTAAAGGCTACCGAGTCAACTTAAAATCAAATAAATGTATGTCATGCCATAGCTGGAAAAACTATAAAGCATCGGGAGCAACAAAAATTAGTCAAACACATTTCGAAGACCGTGATGGTAATGCTTTGGCTGAAGTTTCAAAACGTCGTTATTTCTGTCAGCAATGTCATGTACCACAAGCGAATGCGAAACCATTAGTGGGCAATAATTTTAAACCGCTATCAGCAGTATCAGATAAATAAGTGAGTAGAACATGATTAATTTTATTGTAAAGAGAATAAAACCATTATTAACCGTCACGATTATTGGCAGTTTCGTTGCCGGTATTGTTTTTTGGGGTGGGTTTAACTGGGCCTTAGAATCAACCAATGATGAGAACTTTTGTATTTCATGTCATGAAATGAAAGACAATGTGTTTGAAGAGTATAAAGAGACCGTTCATTACAGCAATCGTACGGGTGTTAGAGCAACATGCCCTGATTGTCATGTACCAAAAGATTGGGTTCCGAAGATTGTACGTAAGATCCAAGCATCTCGCGAGGTCTACCATATGTTGATGGGGACGATTGATACACCAGAGAAGTTTGAAGCAGAACGCTTACATATTGCAACGCGTGAGTGGAAACGCATGAAAGCATCAGATTCAATAGAATGTCGTAACTGTCATAACTATGAATCAATGGATTTTGTTGAGCAAGGTCAACGTGCTGTTGCACAACATTCAGTGAATATTGAACAAGGTAAAACCTGTATTGATTGTCATATGGGTATTGCACATCAACTTCCTAAAGGTTGGGAAGAGGGTGCGAAAGAAGCGGGTTTGGACCGACATTAGATTTGAAAAATATTTAAAACTTTAGGAAGAACAATGAAACATTTGAATACACAATTAACCGTTGTTGCTGCAAGCCTTGGCTTATTTGTAATAGCACCGAGTGTTATGGCTGAAGATGCATTTTTTGAAGCATTAACAGGTGGTAAAGTCAGCTTCTCTGCTCGAGCTCGTTATGAGTCAGTAGAGCAGGATAATGGTAGACAAGATGCTGATGCATACACATTACGTACAACATTAGGATATAAAACAGGTGCATTCCACGGTTTTAGTGCTTTTGCTGAAGTCGAAGATGTGTCAGATATTGGTGGCGATGACTATTGGGATAAAGCTGATCCCGATAACAATTATTCTGTAGTTGCTGATCCAGATGATACTGAAATCAACCAAGCTTATTTACAATACAATGGCTTTGATACGGAGTTTAAATTTGGTCGCCAAGAAATCACTTACCGCGGTGCTCCATTTCATCGTTTTATCGGTACTGTTTTATGGCGTCAAAATCACCAATCATTTGATGGATTGACATTAAGTAATACTTCTATTGCGGATA
>WTAY01000098.1 GCA_013139345.1 Methylophaga sp.
TTTATGGTGCATTGCTGAGTAATTTAGTGTT
Source organism: Methylophaga sp. (assembly GCA_013139345.1). GTDB lineage: Bacteria > Pseudomonadota > Gammaproteobacteria > Nitrosococcales > Methylophagaceae. Next base: position 32 of record WTAY01000098.1, read on the forward strand.
TATTCCTTTAGCTAATAAACTTAAGTATAAAGATGAAGAAGAAATGTTTGTTCGAGAATTAATTATGGAAGGTTTGTTAGCGGTACAAGAAAGTGAAAACCCTAGAATAGTCAGACAAAAAATGGAATCCTATCTTCGCCCTTCACAGCGTGCTACTGAATAATCTGATACAAAGTATATACATTTACAACATTCCCCAAATACTTTCCTTATGATCCATGAGCTTCCTCAATTAAAAAAATGTCAGTCACACAGCCTGTCATTCCTGTGCTCTTTCTGCAGGAATCTAATTTGAACCTTATTGCAGGCTAAAGTACTGCGGCCCAAACAGGGTTGTACGCCCTGTATCACAACTTTCAGTCGCCAATCTATCTAATCTCCCCGTCTTTTAGCAGGTGGTTGTTTCGTTAAAATAGTGGAAAGTCATGGTAATCAGTATATTAAGCTATGGTGGCTATCCAGCGACAAGTAACAAGAGGACGTCTTTTATACCCCCTATGTCAACATACCTGTCGCCTATAAAATTCAATTTTAGGAGACAGAAATGGCCAAATTTAGCCAAGAATTTAAAGTACAATCTGTAGAAAAAGCATTATCCAGAGATCCTGATCAGACACTCAAGCATATTGCTGATGATTTAAGTGTTGGCTATTCAACCCTTCAAAAATGGATCCGTTTAGCCAAAAATAATAACCTGGAAAATTTATCCCCTCTTATGTCAAAAGAAAAAAGCCCACAGAATTGGACTCAAACACAACGCCTTGAAGCTATCTTGGATTGTCACAGCATGAGTGAAGAGGAAATGAGTTCTTATTGCCGTGAGCATGGTATTTATCCACACCATATAAAGGAATGGAAGACAGAGTTGGTAAAGGCAAGTCAATCACCTGGAACGGTATCTAAGCTGGAACAAAAGAAGCTAAAACAAGAAGTTAAACGTTTGCAAAAAGAACTTAACCGTAAAGATAAAGCTTTATCTGAAACAGCAGCCTTGTTGGTGTTATCAAAAAAGTGCCAAGCGATCTGGGGGGAAAAGGAGGTCGAATGATCACCTACCCAGATCGCAAAAAGTACAGTACGCTCATTGAAGAAGCGATTAAAAACGGAGCCAAACAAAAGCTAGCTTGTGAGCTTGTGGGTATATCGTCTCGCACCTACCAGCGTTGGAATCAGGGGGAGGATCTATTGGAAGATCAAAGAATTCATAATGATGCACCTGTCCACAACAAATTGGCCGAGGAGGTCAGGTTGGAAATATTAAAAGTGATTAACAAACCAGAATATAGCACATTAACGCCCTACCAACTCGTGCCTACTTTATTGGATATAGGACAATATATTGCATCAGAATCAACATTTTACCGGGTCATGAGAGCGCATAACCAATTGACACATAGAGGTAAAGGGAATGCTACCCAGCGCAAGAAACCTGATGCCCTAAAAGCGAGTAAAGCCAATGAAATTTATTCATGGGATATCACTTATTTATTAAGCCCAATAAAAGGCCAATATTATTATTTATATCTGGTGATGGATATATACAGTAGAAAAATAGTGGGTTGGCAAGTCCACGACTGTGAATCAAGCGCACATGCAGCTGATTTGATAGAAGATATTGCCTACAGAGAGAAAATAGATAAAAATCAGTTGGTGATTCATTCGGATAATGGCAGCCCGATGAAAGGCGCAACATTAAGGGCAAAAATGATTGATTTAGAGATCGCATCCTCATACAGTAGACCCCGTGTCAGCAATGATAACCCTTATTCAGAGTCTTTATTTAAAACCATTAAATATCATTACAGCTTTCCAGAATCCCCGTTTTCCAGTTTAGATGAAGCAAGAATATGGGTAGACGGTTTTGTGGATTGGTATAACGAAGAACATAAGCACAGTGCGATTAAATTTGTGACACCTAATCAACGGCATAATGACTTAGATAAGGCCATACTAAAAAATAGAAAGGTGATTATTGAGCAAGCCAAAATAAACTATCCAGAGCGCTGGAATGGACGCAAAACAAGAGACCTAACACCTATAGAAGAAGTTTATCTCAACCCAATGACGATAAAAAATGGTTCGATAAAAAACAATACATTTGAAAAACACACATAAGGTAACAAAAAGCGACAGGTTGGTTGACATTTAGCGAGAGTGCGGAAGTAAGTTAGCTTTCTACATCCAAGATAAGCTTAAAAGTAGTCAGTTTTGCTCTACCTAAAGAAATAAGTAGTCCATATTACGCTATCTACGTCTAGCTTGGTAGTAATCGAAACTAGCTTTTCTCTTTCTACTCTAAAGAAGTACAGCGTCAATTCTCACCTTTTAGTGAGACGATAACCATTAAATAACTTGCTGTGATCAACGTCAGGACTACGAATAAGAGCTTCCTAGCCTCAGCAAGATGAACTTTGCATTAGAAGAATTAAGGCAAGTTGATTTGTCTTGTTATAAAAATAAGCAAATTCCATTTCTTCTATTCTTTGCTCTTCGCTTTTTCAGTTGCGTGGCAGTCGTCCGAGCTTTCTTTTTCTGAACTCAGCTTTGCAAACCTCAGAATTTTGCTTTTGCTCTTTCTAGATTCTTTGGAATTCTGTCGAGCTTACTTTCTCCGCACTCAGCTTAGCGAACATCAAAACTCGCTTTTGCTTTTTCGTAAGCTTATGTTTCCACGTCCCTGTTAACTTTTTCACATCAAACCTTAATTCACAGCACTCAGTTTCCGCTCTTTCAACACCAGTTTCTTTTCCACTTTTTACCTTCGCAGAAGGCTATAACGCGACGCTCAGTTCTACTGAGCGTCGCTTGTCGGGTTGATTAATGTTGGACGAAGCCACAATCTAACCTTGTTCGTTAGCTGGCCTGACATCATAATTTAGCAAATTTTATTTGACTCATTTTTTATTGTAACTCGCGCTGCCATTCTCGATTCAACTATGTGTTTCATTTGATGAGAGAGGCTTCTTCTTACTTCTTTGGACTTTGGTATTGGAAGAATAACCTCATATAGTCTTTTTCCGATAGTATCTATCACATCCCTTGTAAATTGCTTTGTTCGTATTTGTCTTTTAACTAAATAAGAGTTCAATAAGGCTAATAAAAGCCATTGATCAATTATGTCATTTTCATTAACTCTAATTTTATATAGTCCACCACAATAAAGCATTTTCTCATCTTCATCAGTAATTATACATGAGGTTCCAATTAGATAAGTTCCATCTCGTACAAGCATAATATCACCAGACTTTACATCTTGTACCTTTTTATAAGACTGGTAAATATCTTCAGATATACCTTGTTTTGGGTCATGCTTTAATTCCCAGTTTGAAAAATCACTGGTTCTCACAAATGGTATATTTCCTGTACCATATGCCATCTTGCCTATTTCATCCCCAGTTGAAACTGTAAGCAGGTTATCACTGCAAAGATCTTGAATAGAAATACAGTCACAACTAGAGGATAAACTGGATAACTCATCGGTTATTTCTGGGTCATAATACTTAGGGAGATAAATCCTTTCTTTGATATTTTTTGAATCAACCCAGAAGGTTTCAAAGTGGCCAAATTCAGAAGTAACAGTATCCTGTTTGAGATCAGATAAAATAGACACCCAGTCTTTTTTCAAAAACTCATCAATTGGATTTGTTGTATTTAGCTCTAAGACTCTCTCAATTATAACAGGTGCTTGTTTAATAAAGGCTTTACCTAGTTCACGGTTATTCATCGCTACCTTGGCTTTTTCTGAAACTTGGCTGCAGAGTTTTTTATCTTTTGGAATTGGGATTACCAATTCCTGAAACCGATTACCTATAGTGTCAATAGTATCCGCAGTAAATTGAACGCTACGTATTTGCTCTTGAACCAAGGGAGAATTTAGAACAATGAATACTAGGTAAGGATCTAAAAACTCCTTCGAAATCCTGATTTTTATGATATGCGATTGATACACAATTTTTTTATCTAATTCTGTAACTATACAATTTGTCCCAATTAAATACGTTCCATCTCGAACAAATAATATATCACCACTTTGTACGTCTTGAGATTTTTTATATTGAGAATAAATATCTTCAGAGATCCCTTGTTTAGGCGCACATTTGGTTTCCCAATTAGTCATGTCCGATGTTCTGACAAAGGGAATGTCACCTGTTCCATAGGCCATTTTTCCAATTTCATGCCCCGTTGAAAGCTGGATTTTTCCGTCTTTAACAAGGTCGCTGATTTTAAATAAATTGTGGGTTTTCTTTAAATTACATAATTTCTGCTCAATATTTGGATCATAATATTTTGGAATATAAACTCGTTCTCTAATGTTTTGACTATCAAACCAGTAGTTAATCATTAAGAAATATTTCCTTGTTTATAGATTTCAGCTACTTTAGGAATATCGTCTAATAATTCATTTTCACCTAATTCATTTTTACGCATAGTCGGATTTCCTCGACTATCATGCCCACACCATTTTATGTCTGCCATAAAAATTGGGGAATTATTATCTGGTTTTTTCTTCTTTTGGCAAATGACAACGCAACATTTCGCATGAGTATGGGGTTGAAATAAATCTTCTGGCATAGTTACAATTGATTTTATATTTGTACTTTTCTCTATATAATCAACAACATATTTATATTTAGGCATTCCAAATATACTTTCTAAAAGTACAATTCCTAGAATCCCATCTTCTTTTAGAAGATTTAAACATCGTTCTATAAATAAAATTTGGGGTGGTTGCTTATCTTGAAGCCCTTGTTTCTCAAAAGTATCAGTTTCTAAATTATGCCTCCATTTATAACCTAACTCGTATTGTTTTAAAATATCTTCAGAGTCTATAGCAAGCTTTTTCCCAAATGGAGGGTTTGTAATTACAATATCAAAGCTATTTAATTGAATACTATCACGTGTTTTACTATCCCAGTTACTTGGATGTTCGAGGCTGTTTTCACAATGAACTCCACCACGCCCATCTCCTAAAATAGCCATGTAAGCTTTTGCAACTTTGCTTAAGAAGTAATCCTTATCAATACCTCTAAAGTTTTTAATTGCTGCTTTCTGTTTCTCAGCCTCTATTTCATGTTTTGGCCAGTTTAATTCTTCACCTTCAATTTGTATTTTTTTCCAAACATGTCGTAAACCTTCGACTAAAAACCCACCACTACCACAAGCTGGATCTATAATTTTTTGATTTGAATCTGGATCGATCATGTCAACCACCATTTTTACAACATTTCTTGGTGTAAAAAACTGACCTTGACCGCCTTTAAGTGATGGGCCGATGAATACTTCAAATGCATCGCCTACAGCATCCCTAGCACTATCTTGAATAGAGTAAATTTGGAGCTCACCAACAATATATACCAAAGACTTAGCATCCAATGCAATACTATCTGCAACTTCAATTACATCATCATATTGTGATTTAACTTTTTCGAATAAAGTAACAATACGAGCTTTAACGTCTTCAACACTTTCATTTAATCCAGCACGAAAAGTTACTATATCTGCTTGTTTAGTAAACCTCTCATCGTAAATTTTACAAAATATAAGGTTAATTAATTGCTGTGCAAATACTTCATCACGTGTAATTCCAACAGCATTGGCGGCTAAATAGTTTCGAATTGCTTTGAATACAGATTTTAAGTTTGTAGCAGGCCTTAAATCCATTCTTTTAAATTTACCAATATCCTCCACTCGTTGCTGGAAACGAGGAATATTAGGTAAAGAGGAAAATTCTACTGTGCCATTTTTTTCGGTTTTATATATAAATTCTCGTTCATCACCATTAAACCAAACACCGATGCGAGCTTTTGAAAACCGTAGATAATCTTCTAACTGACCCCGGCCATCTTTTCTGTTTTTTTTCTTACACTCAATAATTATTTCAATATTATCTTCGTCATGGTTGTCTCCCCCAAAAATAGCAATATCTACAGGGTACATTTTTTTAGTATCTGATGGCCTCGCTTTTACTCGCCATTGAGGTCTAGTCTGAACTTTTGTTTTAGGGTAACCATAATCTTCAACTAAAATTTTGGAAAATACTTGTACCGCATCAACCTCTTCAGGAGTGGCTTTTATTTCAATACCACTAATGTAATCGATTAAATAGCCTTCTTTTACTTCTATCACTAATAAACCCTTTTTATTAATTTTGTATTTTGGTAAGTATAAATTTTGAAAATTCTACCATTATTCAAATGAATAATTTTCGTTACTTCTCTAATACTTTATCTAGATGGTTTTTATAATATGGGGAGAAGACTCGAAAGAATCTTCGAAATATATAGGTCAGCTAAACAGTTTTGTTATAAAAAATAAGTAAACTGGCAGTTTACTCTCAATTTCTTTTGTTCTTGTTTTTTGCTCTTAGGGCTCTTTCGTTTTTTTCTGGTTTTCAGCACGTATTTTGAAAAAGCAATGTCGCTTTTTTATCTCATCAGGCTTTGCCATTTTTAGCGGGTTTCACACGATGAGTTGTACTGATAATCTGAATTTTCTTTCACGCGCCAGTCTGCTTTTTCAGCGGATTTTGTTTCCTTATTCAAGCTGACTTTCCCCACCTCAATTTTTTAATTTCCTCGCACTACTTTTGCTCTTCACACTGGGTTTTTTTGGCTATTTGCTCTCGCCCTCAACTTATAACGCCAAAATAACGGGCCACAAATGATAATAGAAGAATTATCCAAGTGGCATTAATTTTAATGAAAACAGAACTTGAAAAACACGATGACTATTTGTGGTCGCTGTTGATTTTTTTGTTATGTTTGTTGATTATCAAACACATAAGGTTCCCAGTATTCTTTGGTATTAGCATAGTAACCATAAAGGCGATGATTTTTAATATCTTTATCTTCTTTGTTTTTGAGCCAATCAGAAACAACCTTAAAATCTCTAGTGCTTTCTTCTATGGCATTTTCTGCTGTTTGATGAATATTTTTGTTTTCATCATTTAGAGGGATGTTTGATTGACAGAGCTTTGCAAAGACATTGGCTCTACCAGAATAAAAATAAATCATTATGTATAAGGCAATGTCATCATTTGGCTCATCAGACGAAATAGAACTTTTAGACTCTAATGGTCTTACAGAAAAAAAGTTATCAATAATTTTTTCGTTACTTGTTGCTAAATGCTGGATTGCAGTACCAAGAAGATTGTTGTTAATTGTTCTAAGTGTTTCAACGCGCTCATCAATCTTTGTTAAAAGTATTGCGCTTTCTGTTTCATGCTTTTTTGCTGCGACAAAGAAGAATACAGAAAGGAATATGGAAATAAACCCAACAATTAAGGAGGTTATTCCTCCGTATACATTTACAAAATCTATTAAATATTGAGGTTCTTGCATGCCAATTTACATCCACATTCTTATGATTTCTTTTTTATTAATGCCATTTGTGATATTCATTTATTACTTAACTCGTAAAGACACAAAGAACATAACGCCAAAATCACTTGACACGAAAAGGGGCAGTTTTTTTGCTCCGCAAAAAAAGTGACGCTTTTTGTGGTCAAGTGGATTTTTTTGTTAGCCATTTTTTAAACACTAAAAAATGAACAAGGCATTGAAGGATCAAGAAAAGTTAAGGGATTTTTAGGACCTAATACATATTCTGGCCATTCTTCAGATAGTTTTTGAACTGCTAAGTTATCATCAGGCAAAAGAAAACCTTGAGTTACCGAGTTATTTGTCTCTTCTATTAATAGATCAATTATTTCAATTACCTTTTCACTACCTAACTTCGCTGGTATTGTTACTCGTATTGAAGCAGAAGACTCTTCTAAACAAATATGCAAAACATCCGAATGAAATAATTTAGTCCTTTCTAAAAAGACTTTATACTTAAATCGGTTCTCTTTTCGCATGTATATTTTTACATCATAGATATAACCAATAGCCCCATCAATTTTATCTGGTTTTTGTGCCCAATCTCTATTACTTATATTCACAGAAACAATATACCGTAAATCATCTGGAGCCGAACCAAACATTGCCCACTCTTTCTCATCAACCTGTTTATATGAAAAAGGATCTAGTTCAACATATTTTTTTGTTACGGGGTCGGTGTCTTGGGGAAGAATGGGGTATATATTATTATAACTTGTACAAAAACCCCAAAAGCCATGGTCAATATCTCTCATTAATTGTAATAACCGATTAAGGTCATCAGAATGTCCTTTTCTATAGTGTGCAATCCTATTTCTTATATGCACAATTTCCTCTAGCTTTGCTTCCCATAAGTTTTGTGGTGGCAAATATGAAGAAAATAATTCCCAATTATTTTTTATTAATTTTGTTAACTCTGAAAAATCAAGATAACTTAAAGGGCTTTTATCAGATGTAGGCATATGTTGAAGTTTTTGATCTGCTTCAACCTTATTTTCAGTTTTTCTGAAATTTATCCAGCTTCTAGCTTTCTTAGTTTTTAATTCAATATAAACCATTTCTCTAAGCCACTTTTCTAACTGCCAAAGTCTAGCGTAAACCAGCAAAGATTCTTCATTTACTTCTGGTATTTTTTCTAATTCAGATAACATTTTGTAAATTCCATTTAATGGCTAACACCGTGGTGACTGGCGATTTTGCCTTGATAATGCTCCGATTTATCGGGCGAGTGTCTAGGTGAAATTGTCCTGTCGAACGCTTGGTTATCAGTGGCTCTGGAGCTTCGCGGAAGAGCCTCTGATAACGAACAAGCATCACCCGCCTGCGCTTTTTTGCAGGTCGGGTGGATGCAGTGGTTAGCAGTGGATTACAAGAGGAATTATAGTGGCTAAATACAACGTTGGAATATGTAAAAATGAACATTGCGGAACAAGGCAAAATAAATCAACAGGCGGATGGTTTCATACGCTATCTAATCCATTAGAATTTTTGATTGTTGATTTTTTAGAATGGAGGGTAAAAGGATATTGTAGCGAAAAATGCATGGATACTGGTGAACGTAATTTTAATAAAAGAGAGTATTTAAAAATGACTGAATTAGAAGAAGAAAACAAAAGAGTTAAAGAGATAAAAGATGTATTAATTAGTTCAATGGAACAATTTGATGGTGATGGATTAATTGTATACGCTATGTTTGATGTAATGAAAGAGCTATTTGTTGATGAAGATGCAGAAGAGTTGCGCCCACGCCATCAATTTATAAACGAGGTTTTTATGGAGACAATGAGCGGGTTGTTTGATTAGTCCAAACCTGACTGTTAACGACCAAATCAGTTGCCATAAAAAGTGGCTGAAATTTTGCGGTTTTTTGCAAAATTTATGACGCTTTTTATGGTCAACTGGATTTGCTGGTTATGTATTTTTACGCTACAGCAAGCCTAGAAACATGCAGCTCACTACGATGTTGTTCTGCTTGCCATAAATCATATTGTGACTGTTGGTTTACCCAGCTTTCTGAAGATGTATTAAATGCTATAGACAAGCGAACTGCCATTTCTGGGCTTATTCCTGCTTTACCATTAATAATACTTGATAATGTTTTTCTACTAACACCAAGAGCCTTCGCTGTAGCAGTAACGGTTAAATTTAAAGGTTCAATACAAAGCTCTTTTATTATTAATCCTGGATGAGGTGGGTTATGCATTAACATAGTTATACCTTAGTGATAATCTTCATAGTTAACAATTTCAGCATGCTCTCCATTCATTTTAAAAGTAACTCTCCAGTTTCCACTCACCTTTACAGACCAAATATCATCTCTTTCTCCTGATAATTGATGTAGCGATAAACCTGGTAAGTTCATATCTTTTGGTTCAGAAGAAGCATTAAGTCGACCTAAAATAAGTTGAAGCCTTGCTGCATGGTTTGATTGAATGCCTGATTTGCTTCCACTTTTATAGAAACGCTCCAGACCTTTATGCTTAAAACTTATAATCATAAGTCGAAGTATAACTAGATACGTTACAGGTTGCAATACATAACGACCAAATCACTTGCCATTTAAAGGGGCGGTTTTTTTGCGGCTTTTTGCAAAAAAAATGACGCTTTAAATGGTCAAGTGGATTTGCTAGTTATATTTTTACTGATGCCAAACTGCGATGCTTTTACAAGCTGTGCAAAATGG
>WTAY01000081.1 GCA_013139345.1 Methylophaga sp.
GCCACCACTTTATCTAACTGTTCTAAACCTAATATTTCACTATGCTGCGCTGGTTCATCCGAGGCGTTATTAAGTGTTTTAGAGGTCATTTTCAACAAGGTATCATTGATTAATGTCGATTTTCCGGAGCCAGATACCCCTGTCACACAGGTCATTAGTCCTACTGGAATATCAATATCAACATTGCGTAAATTATGCCCACAGGCACCACGAACAGAAATTGACCGTCCGGCAGGATAGGCGACTCTATTAGCAGGCACTGCAATCTTACGTCGACCAGAAAGGTACGCACCAGTAAGTGACTGCTCACTATCTATAATATCTTGTGGTGTTCCTCTGGCGACAATCTCGCCACCATGAACGCCAGCTCCGGGACCAATATCTAATACATAATCAGCTAAGCGAATAGCATCTTCATCATGTTCAACAACAATCACCGTGTTGCCTAAATCGCGTAGACGAGTCAATGTACCCAATAGACGTTCATTATCGCGTTGATGTAAACCAATTGAGGGTTCATCAAGAATGTACATAACACCAACTAAGCCTGCACCAATCTGACTTGCCAGCCTAATTCGTTGCGCTTCACCACCTGACAAAGTATCAGCACTACGCGATAAGCTGAGGTAATCTAAACCAACATTAACCAAAAAGCTTAAACGTTGTGAAATTTCTTCAATAATCTTACTGGCAATTTCACCTCGATTACCTGGCAACTGTAATTCTTCAAAATACTGTTTGGCCTCACCAATAGGCATATCACTGACGACAGGTAAGGATGTTTGATCAAGAAATACATGACGTGATGCTTGATTTAGCCGTGCTCCATCACATTCCGGACAGGTACGGACAGTATGATATTTCGCCAAATCATCCCGAACGCTATTTGATTCTGTCTCATGATAACGGCGCTGCATATTAGGAATGACACCTTCAAAAGTATGACTCCGTGTCACACTTTTACCGCGGTCACTGATATAACTAAAATCAATATGAGTTCGGCCACTTCCGTAAAGTACAGCTTTTCTAACTTGATCAGACAAGTCCTCAAAAGGCATGTCGAGATCAAACTCATAGTGTTCAGCTAATGATTTTAATAACTGATGATAATACGCATTACGACGATCCCATCCACGAACAGCACCGGCATTTAAACTCAATTCAGGGTGAGCGACAACACGAGCAGGATCGACAAACTGTTTCACTCCCAAACCATCACACGTACCACATGCGCCGGCAGGATTATTAAATGAAAACATGCGAGGTTCGAGTTCAGCTATTGAATAGCTACATGTTGGGCAAGAGAATTGAGATGAAAATAATGTTTCATCATCCGCATCATCCATTGATGCAACTCGCACAATGCCATCTGTCATTTGTAATGCAGTTTCAAATGACTCGGCAAGACGTTGTTGCAAATCAGGTCGTACTTTAAAACGATCAACAACAGCTTCAATGGTATGTTTTTTTCGCAACTCTAATTCGGGAGGGCTATCTAATTCAATGACCTTACCATTTACGCGTGCACGTACAAAACCCTGTGCCCGCAGGTTTTCTAGAATATCTTTATGCTCACCTTTGCGGTCTTGTACAACAGGTGCTAACAGCATCATCCGCTGACCTTCAGGCATCTCTAAAACAAGATCAACCATCTGACTAATTGTCTGAGCCGTTAACGGTTCATCATGTGTAGGACAGCGTGGTTCACCCGCTCTGGCAAATAATAGTCGTAAATAATCATAAATCTCGGTAATCGTTCCAACAGTAGAACGCGGATTATGTGATGTTGATTTTTGTTCAATTGAAATAGCCGGCGATAAACCTTCAATATGGTCAACATCCGGCTTTTCCATCATTGATAAAAACTGTCTTGCATACGCGGAAAGCGATTCAACGTAACGGCGCTGGCCCTCAGCATACAAGGTATCAAACGCAAGTGAGGACTTACCTGACCCTGATAGCCCTGTGATCACGATGAGTGAATCACGAGGTATGTCAACATCAACATTCTTTAAATTATGAGTTCGTGCACCACGAATACTTATGCTTTTCATTAAGCTACCGTATAATCTGTATAAAAATAAACTAACAGACCAATATACTATTTAGCTTTATATGACGCAAAAACAAAATATACCATCAGCAATGACGGCTTTAGAAAAACGTAGCATTACGGGGCTTTCGAGCATCTTTGCACTGCGTATGTTGGGCCTATTTATGATCCTGCCTGTCTTTTCACTCGCGGCAGATCAATATAATGGCGCAACTCCCATGCTAATTGGCCTTGCCATTGGTGCTTATGGTTTAACTCAAGCCTTATTACAAATTCCATTTGGCATGTTATCGGATCGAATCGGTCGTAAACGTGTTATCACCATTGGTTTATTGCTGTTTGCAGCAGGAAGTGTGGTTGCAGCATTGGCAGATTCTATTTATATGGTAATTGCCGGACGCTTACTACAAGGTAGCGGTGCTATTGCTGCGGCGATCATGGCACTAACCGCAGATCTGACACGAGATGAACACCGCACTAAAGCGATGGCAAGCATTGGAATCAGTATTGGCTTATCGTTTTCAGTCGCGCTTGCTGCCGGTGCTGCTTTAGAGAGCTGGATTGGTTTATCGGGTATTTTCTGGGCAACGGCTCTCTTATCTCTCGTTGGTATTGCCGTATTACATCTATGGGTTCCGACACCCACTCGCCTTGTTAATCACCGTGATATTGAACCCGCACCACAACAATTTCTTAATGTATTTCGTAATGCAGACATCATGCGGATGGTCTTCAGTATTATGATCCTGCATTGCTTACTCACAATTAGTTTCTTTGCTCTTCCTATCACCTTATTTGAACATGCAGGCTTAGCGAAAGACCAACATGCCCTCGCCTATCTACCCGTCTTAATTTTAGCGTTTATCAGCATGGTACCTTTTATTATCATTGCCGAAAAACGCCGTAAAATGAAGCCTATCTTTATAGGTGCTATTGCAGCTTTAGCCTTTGCACAGCTGGGTTGGAGTCAACTCTCTAACTCCCTCACTGGTATGTTATTTTGCTTATGGCTGTTCTTCACCGCCTTTAATATTCTCGAAGCCAGCTTGCCGTCACTCATGTCTAAACTGAGCCCGCTTGCTAACAAAGGTACCGCAATGGGCATTTACTCCAGTGCCCAATTTATCGGTGCATTTATTGGTGGTACAGCAGGAGGCGTGCTCTTTAGTTACTTTGGTGTGTCCGGTGTATTTATCGCAGGAGCAGGGTTAACTGCACTTTGGTTACTTGTAATCTTACCCATGCGAGCCCCAAAACATTTATCAACACGTATTATTCACCTTAGTGATATTTCAGATCAAAATGCGAGTAATATTGCGCAAAAGCTCAATGATATTAATGGTGTTGTAGAAACTATTATTGTTGTTGAAGAGCATGTAGCCTATGTAAAATTCTCACCTGATGACATTGATGCTGATGCATTGGATGCATTTCACGCTTAGTCATCGTAGAATGGTAAGTTAAAAATAAATTTACGCTTTTAAGGAGCACACCATGTCAGTAAATAAAGTAATTCTTGTAGGAAGGCTTGGCGCAGAACCAGAAAGTCGCGCATTCCCTAATGGTGGCTCAATTTGTAATTTACGTTTAGCAACATCTGAAAGCTGGAAAGACAAGCAAACAGGTGAGCGCCAAGAGCGTACGGAATGGCACCGCGTCACATTACGCAACCGCCTAGGTGAAGTTGCACAACAATACCTTCACAAAGGTTCACAAGTGTATATCGAAGGCCGTATCCAAACTCGTAAATGGCAAGATCAAAATGGTCAAGATCGCTACTCAACAGAAATCATGGCAAATGAAATGACGATGTTAGATAGCAAAGGCGCTGGAGGCGGTAGTGCACCAGCTTACCAACAAAATGCTCCTGCACCACAAAATACAGCTCCTCAACCTGCATCACCTTCTGCTGGCCCTAATTATGGCGCGCCTCAAGGCGGTGCTGATTATTTGGATGATGATATTCCGTTCTAAAGGATACTTTAGAAATACCACCTCGATAAATGTAACGTTTTAACCCTAGACCTAGAAGATATATTAGTCTGTGTACTTAACTATTAAAGATGCCTAGATCCGCCAAAAAAAATAAGCTGGTAACACCATTTGTTAAATGGGTTGGCGGGAAACGGCAGCTTATGAAAGAAATAGAAAAGTACATTCCCAGCCATTTTTCTAGGTACTACGAACCCTTTGTCGGTGGTGGGGCGGTGTTATTTCATCTACAGCCCCAAAATGCGGTAATAAATGATCGTAATGCAGAACTGATCAACTTATACCGCGTCATTAAAAGCCACCCAGATGAGTTAATTGAAGACTTAAAAGGGCATAAGAATGATGAAGAATATTTTTATCATACCCGCCTCCTTGATAGAGAGAAAAACACCTATTCAGAGCTGACAGACATCCAGCGAGCCTCAAGAATCATCTACCTAAATAAGACCTGTTATAACGGCTTATTTAGGGTTAACAGTGCAGGGGAGTTTAACGCACCTTTTGGTCGTTATAAAAATCCTGCCATTGTGAATGACATTACAATTAAAGCGGTGAGCAATTATTTATCTAAAAATAATGTTCAGATCTTAAATACCGATTACAAAAAGTCACTTTCTAAAATACGTAAAGATGCGTTTGTCTATTTTGATCCTCCATACGATCCCGTATCAGATAGTGCAAACTTTACCGGTTATACTAAAAATGGCTTCAGCAAAAAGGATCAAGTCCAGCTAAAAGAGCTTTGTGACAAACTCCACGCAAAAGGGGTTAAATTCTTACTCTCAAACTCATCAACAGAACTCATTATGGACTTATACAAGGACTATAATATTATTCCTGTTAACGCAAAGAGAGCTATTAACTCTAAGGCATCAGGACGAGGGGAAGTGACTGAAGT
>WTAY01000028.1 GCA_013139345.1 Methylophaga sp.
TCAGGTACAGAAAAATATTCCTTATGCATAATATGCTCAGCTAAATTATCTACTTTTACCGGTCGAAATGTCCCACTGGCAACGTGCAAAGTCACAAAAACAACCTGTATACCTTTCTCTTTAATTCTTGTCATCATTACATCATCAAAATGCAAACCTGCCGTCGGCGCTGCTACCGCGCCACTCTGTGCTGCAAAAACCGTTTGATAACGCGTCTGATCATTATCATCGTCCGCTCGCTCTATATAAGGCGGCAAAGGCATATGGCCAATATTATCTAAAATATCCGCTAGAGATTGCTCTCCGTTAAAGCGCAAATGAAACAAATCCTCTTCACGCCCTAATACCGTACATTGAAATCCCGCATCCAAATCAATCAACGCACCCGCTTTAGGTGACTTACTCGATCGCATATGCGCCAGCACTTCACGATCATTTAGCACGCGTTCAATTAAAATCTCGACTTTGCCTCCGCTTTGTTTATGGCCAAACAAACGCGCCGGAATCACCTTGGTATTATTGAGTACCAATAAATCATCCGCATTAAGCAAGTCCAGAAAATCAACAAATTGCCGATCATAAATTGCATCGCTGTCTTTATCTAAACACAATAAACGGCTCGCACTGCGCTCAGCCAAAGGTTGCTGAGCGATTAACGCATCAGGCAAATCATAGTAAAAATCACTCTTTTTCATGTACACCGTATTTGCCGCTTAACCGACTTTAAATATAAAAAGGCTATTTTATTAGAATTCTCTAGCAATATAAAACAAGATTACTTATAATTGCTGTCTCTTCTATGCCGGGGTGGTGAAACTGGTAGACACGCCGGATTCAAAATCCGGTTTCTTCGGAAGTGCCGGTTCGATTCCGGCCCTCGGTACCATAGAAGGATTCAACACAGTCCCAGACAGTCCGCAAAGCCCAATAGCTACACAGCATTGGGTTTTTTTATGTCCGATAGAATCCAGCAAAAAACAGTGACAGCC
Organism: Methylophaga sp.; assembly: GCA_013139345.1. GTDB lineage: Bacteria > Pseudomonadota > Gammaproteobacteria > Nitrosococcales > Methylophagaceae. The sequence continues at coordinate 990 of WTAY01000028.1, forward strand.
AGCATTTAATGATGGTATTTTTGATGGTATTGTAGAAACGCCACCCAACAATACCATCAAAAATACCATCATGCCTCTAACTAATACCACTATAAAGACGGCCAAACCTAAGGAAAAACCCTATAAGCTAAGCGACGAAAAAGGACTGTATTTGCTTATTAACCCGAACGGTAATAAATTATTTAGAGTTAATTACCGCATACAGGGCAAACAAAAAACATTATCCTTAGGAAAGTACCCTGACATATCACTGGCACAAGCAAGAGATAAACGCGATTTAGCACGAAAACAAATTGCCGAAGGTATTGACCCAATGGCGACTAAAAAAACTGAAAGTAAGTTATTCATCGATATTGCACTTAAATGGTTCGATTCAAAACAGCATACTATTGAAGAACCGACTCACAAGAAAAAGCTAAGACGCTTTGAAATGCATGTTTTCCCTAATATCGGTCATATTACCATTGGCGAAATAACCTCACCTGATGTACTTAATGTAGTTAGGCCATTAATAGAGCAGCTTAAACTTGATACAGCGCATAGGGTTCGGTCAGAAATAGGAGAAATCTTTGCTTACGCCATCGTTCACGGCTTTACTGACTACGACCCAGCACAACCAGTTACCAAGCAAATCCCCTCACATAAAGCAAAACATCGACCTGCACTGACTGAACCCAAAGAAGTCGCTCAACTCATTAGAGATATTTATAACTATCAAGGTACTTTTGTTGTACAACATGCGTTAAAGCTATTTCCTTTACTATTCCAAAGACCTGGTGAAATACGTCAAATGCTTTGGCAAGACATAGACTTTGACGCTAAAGAATGGCGTTATTTAGTCACTAAAACAAAAGTACAGCATATTGTTCCGTTATCAGATCAAGCAGTCGAAATACTAAAGTCTATTCAACAAGTAACCTGTGATGATAACTATGTATTCCCATCAATCCGAAATAATGGCCGACCTATGTCTGATGGAACGATAGGAACGGCACTAAAAGCCATTGGTTATAGCAGTGACGATATGTGTCCGCATGGATTCAGAACAACAGCCAGTACATTGTTAAATGAGCAAGGGTGGTCACCTGATGCGATTGAACGCCAATTAAGTCACATGCCTAAAGATCAAGTACGAGCTGCATACAATCGCGCGCAGTATTTAGATGAACGTAGGCGCTTAATGCAATCATGGGCTGATTATTTGGACTCCTTAAAAGAAGGTACCAATGTAATTCCATTTAAAAGAGCTAGCTAATAAGCTTTTTTATTCCAATAATCGCCCTAGTGCGCACCTACTAAACTCATTTTTTATTAAAAACTCACTCTAAACCTACTAAACTACTTTTACTAAGCGCAAAAAGAGCCCTCGCTTGTTCACTGAAGAAAAAGAGGCGTTAGAATTTATTTTTAAAATAGAAGATAATTGCACTAAAGGTACAGCTGATGAATCGGACTTCTTTAATACAATCGTTGATAATATTGGGAAAATATTTTTAGATATGAGTGGAGAAGAAAAGTTAATTGGTTTGGCTATACTTGTATTCTCATTTACTGGGTACAAAATATTTGAGAAATATTCAGACACACAAGTTAGCAAAGCAACTTTAAATGCAGGAAGCGACGCTTTAAAAATACAAAAGGAAGCTGTATTTGAAGCGCTTTCCGCTTCAAACAATAAGCCTAAAATCTCCCCTAAAGTTATGCACCATATCGAGTCAGCTTACCGGTCAGTCCTGAGTACATCTAGTAACGCTAGCTCTGTTTCTATTGGTGAAAACGAGTGGAGCTCAGAAGAAATAGAATCCGAAGCATAAAATAAACCTCGAAAAATACAACATACCGACACCACCACGTAAGTATTTTTATCTAAATTTATTCACCAAGAAAACCATTATTCAGCCTAACCAGAACTCAACCGAGCAAAAATAACGTGCGTCCAAATTCACTTAGTTTTAACGCTCTCCCTATGTTACTCATTAAAAAAAGGCGTCAACAAGTAACAGCCTGCAATACAACCGTATTACATTTGTATTACAAAATAAGGCTGCATATTGAATCGTAAATAATGCGTTCTTGCTTCTTTTTAGCCTGCTTTTCTCAATTACGTCACTTTTTTGAAAATACCTTATAATTAAATCAACCAGTCTAGGATTAGCGTCTTAAAGGCGGACTCGTTCCCCGCTTGACTGGTCTCCTTTCTGGAACGAATACACCTTGAACGGAGTGTTTTATTTAATGACTTTACGCATTACCCCGCCAGGCAATAACGACAATCAGAAAAAAAACAAAAGAAAAACAGGCGCATGGCAACGCGGCATAGATAATCTTAATAAATTACAAGAGTTGATAGCTCTACAAAACAATAGCCTTTCATACCAGCTTGAAAAAACCCCCAAACAAAATAGATTTATTGAAGAAACCAGATTTATTGAAAAAACCATTAAAGCAAGCAGACTAACCAGTAATCTTTTTGGCGATACCGTACTAAACCAATCTCAAGAATTTACAAAAGCTACTGCAAACTTATATGAACCATATCCATTCACCTCTGCTCCAGAATATGAGCCATATATACAGCCAATCATAGGTAGAGCAACCCCAAGAACAGACAGGCAAGAACAAAAGAAAAAAAAATTTAAGGCGCGCGAGAATACCAAAAACTTAAAAATTATCCTACCGGATGAGCCCAATGCTAATAAGAGCATTTTTTACTATTGCGAACTAACCAGCACCCCACACCCAAAAAACACTGAAGAAGCCATGTATATTTTGGCAAAAATTCAAGCATTGCCCGACGGTAAAGAATTGGAACCTCCACAGGAAATCTTTCCACATAAACGGCTTACTAAAGAACCTCAAACCATTACACCAAATTCGAAGAATACTGGAGCAAACGACCTGCGTAGACCTGAAGATTTAAAAGACTTCATAGAAAAACCAGAAAAGGCAGTAAGAGACACCGAGATAGATATTTATAAACTACCAGTGACTGAAGAGATGCTTTTAGATGAAATGAAATTAAGATACCCCAAAAACAACTATAGCTTTCCCTGCTATCCAATATGGTCTAGTTATGATTATGGTATAACCTCCATATACGCAAAAAATGGTAATGGGGGCTGTGACTCTCGTGACTGGGACCACTTTGACGTTTTAACACTTAATGAGGCAGTTTCACTAAGCTTAGGCGTCAACCCTCTACGAATGGCTGAGTTTTGGCAAGATACCGATAATTATGGAACTCTACATATTGGTCTTTATAACAGCCAGTACGAAGTAATATATAGAGCCGTATTGTCAGGGAAAATTAAAACTGTTAGTAAGGTAGAGGAAATAAACGATGAAACCCTTCTTATTGCTGATGACGTAAAAGCACACTTATCACGATGTGCGTTAGATCAAGAAGAGCCATGTCCAACACCTAAACCGCTAAGCCTTAACCCTTTAGCTATACCACAGGAAACCATACCAACTACCAGCCCTGACAGTAACATGGATATATCTACAACCAGTAGCTTTACCCCTGAAGAACTAATTGAACTCAATAAACCACTCCCCAACACTTTAAAGTCTCGAGAGATCGCAAGGCTATGGAAGCCTAAATCAGCAGAGCTTTATATTAAGCTAATGCATATTGCCATTAGTGATGACAATTTAAAAATACAGGCTCACGGTAAAAAATATTCACTTGTTCGCCATAAAGAAGGTGACACCTCTGTTTTTGCTAAATGGATTTATGAGCCTGGAGGTGAAAACGTATTCCTAAATCAATTTGATGTTGAAATCGATAAAAATGATTTTAAGCTGTGGTTAGAAATCGACAGCCTTACCTTGCCAGAAGATTGCTTGCTTTTGCGTTGGTGGCAAAGCCCTGCATTAGAAGCTGAACCTAATACCCTAGAACCGACTTTAAATACGTGGAAAGAAGCAATTCCTGCACAAGAAGAGGCTATCACTGAGCCTGAAATATACAATAAAAGCACTAGAGAAGTGGTCGAAACTCTGACAGGCCCCAAACTCAAAAAATACATTGAAAACAAAGTTAATACCCAGATCGCTCCATACCTTAAAAGCAAATATGAATATATTCACTGCATCACCTGCTTTAGAGAACATTTAACAAAAGTTAAAGCTCCTGACATGCCAGAGAGGGACCTCCTCATCTTATTTGAAACCAAAAGAAGAAAAGCGATTACAGACAATTGCCTGGAAGATGCAGGCTTCACCAAAGGCGGAGTAGGTGGCCATAAAAAACAACCGCTAATTGAACGGCAGTAATGACGGGGAACTAAAATAATTCTCGCCTTATAAATTCAAACACTTACATTTTCTTTAGTTCCTCACTCAGATTCCCCCATTGAATGGGGAATTGGGGCAATTTACATTTTACCCATACACCGCCAACAACTACAGGCGGCTTTTGAAATCCTAAATCATGGGAAGAAATGTATGGGCTCAACAATTATCATTCGGCTTAATGATGTAAAAAAAATGACGGGGCTTAGTCGCTCGTCAATCTATGACCTTATTTCTAAAGGTTTGTTCCCGAAACAGATAAAGCTTACGCCACGCTCAAGTGGTTGGGTTTTATCTGAGATTCAACAATGGCTTGATGATCGCATAGCAGCTCGTGATGCTGAAATGGTGGCCGCATGATTGATTTAGTTATCATCAACTCAAAAAAAGAAGTTGTAACCACCTCCAGACTATTGGCGGGTAAATTCAATAAGCAACATAAAAATATTTTAACTAAGATTGAGCGGTTAAAGACTGAAGATAAAGATACTTTCACTGGGCTTAATATTAAGCTCAGTCATTACATTGATGACAGCGGAAAGCGGAACAAGGAATTTATTTTAAACCGTGATGCCTATGCCTTTTTTGCTATGGGATTTACAGGGAAAGAGGCTAATAAGTTTAAGATTGAATTTATCAAAGCCTTCAATGAAATGGAGTCATGGGTTAAAGAACGTACCCAATCGTCGGTTGAATACAAAGTAATGTCAGCAATCTTAAAAGGCTCACGGCAATTGATAGGTAAGGAAACTAAATCATTTCATTATGCTAATGAAGCTAAATTAGTTAACTGGGCTATTACTGGCGAATTTAAAGCCATTGATCGCACTCAACTATCTCTTGATGAAGTTGAGTTATTAAACGAACTGCAGGCACGTAATGCGGTATTGATTGGTGCGGGCATGACCAGGGAGCAGCGCAAGGAGTCATTGCATTTAATGGCTGAATTAAAGCGCTC
>WTAY01000054.1 GCA_013139345.1 Methylophaga sp.
CATGTGCCGCTAATTTATAGGTAATAATTCCAACTTTAACATCGTCTTTATTCGGTAAGCCTAAATGCTCTTTTGGCGTTACATAGCACAGCATTGCCGTCCCATACCAACCAATCATCGCCGCACCAATACCTGATGTAATATGATCATAACCAGGGGCAATATCAGTCACCAATGGGCCCAATGTGTAGAAAGGCGCTTCATGACAATGCTTTAATTGCATATCCATGTTTTCTTTAATTTTGTGCATACCAACATGACCGGGTCCTTCAATCATCACTTGCACATCATGTTTCCACGCAATTTTAGTCAATTCACCTAAAGTAATTAACTCAGCAAATTGAGCGTCATCATTGGCATCAGCTTGTGAACCAGGGCGTAAGCCATCACCTAATGAGAATGAAATATCGTAGGCTTTCATGATTTCACAGATATCTTCAAAGTGTGTATACAAGAAGCTTTCTTGATGGTGCGCTAAACACCACGCCGCCATAATTGACCCACCACGAGAAACGATACCTGTTGTACGGTTCACGGTTAATGGAATATGTGACAAACGAACACCCGCATGAATGGTGAAGTAATCAACACCTTGTTCCGCTTGTTCAATTAAGGTGTCACGGAATACTTCCCATGTTAAATCTTCAGCAATACCATTCACTTTTTCTAATGCTTGGTATAACGGTACAGTACCAATTGGCACTGGTGAGTTACGGATGATCCACTCACGCGTTTGGTGAATATGTTTACCTGTTGATAAATCCATCACTGTGTCGCCACCCCAACGGATGCTCCAAACCATCTTCTCAATTTCTTCTTCAATTGATGAGGTTGTTGCAGAGTTACCGATATTGGCATTAATTTTCACTAAGAAGTTACGACCAATCGCCATTGGTTCAGCTTCAGGGTGATTGATGTTTGCAGGAATAATCGCTCGGCCTTCTGCCACTTCCTTACGGACAAATTCAGGGGTAATATGACTATCTACACACTCCGGTAAGTTGCCCTCTTCTTGTAACTCTGTACGACCAATATTTTCACGAATTGCAACATATTCCATTTCTGGTGTAATGATGCCTTGGCGAGCATAGTGCATTTGGCTTACATTCTTGCCTTCTTGTGCGATGAGTGGTGGACGGTTATGTGAGAACAAAGGAATATCAAGTTCTTGTGCCGCTTGGTCTTTGGTATATTCAGAACTATATTCTGATAATTCTTGGGTATCAGCACGATCATCAATCCATGCTTGGCGAATGGCTGGCAAGCCTTTTTCAAGGTCAATATTAGCTTTTGGATCGGTGTAGATACCTGATGTATCGTAAACAAAGACAGGGGCGTTAGGCTTTCCCGCTAAGCTAGTGTCTCTATTTGGCGTATCTGTTAACGCAATTTTACGAAATGGAACTTGAATATCATCACGACTACCCGTGACATACGCTTTCTCAGAACCAGGCATTGGTTCAGTCGTTATTCCACTACGACCTTCAATATTGATGACTTTATTATTTTGTTCAGACACTGCTCTTCCCCTTAATTTAAAACAGCGGGGAGTGAGAGAAAGTGTTGCGCTATTGAAAGATAGCGTACAAGGGAATCGAATATTTTCTATCTTACATTTTCAGCATGACATCAAATTACTCGCTTGTTTCCTACGGAGGTTCTAGCCTCTTCAGGTTCAACGGGTTTCATCTCAGCCATAATATCTGGCACCCCGACAAGTGAGCGAAATAGTAAATCAAAAGAGTAGCCTTGTATAGTCAAAAGTTCAGAAATACAAATTAGCCCCCCTCTTAATGTTAGAATAATAAGCTTCACTTTCCATTAAGAATTACCCTAATTCCTGCCGATGAAACTTCCTCCTAAACACAAGATAATCAAACCCACGGTTGTTAAACCTAAAGTGATTGATGAGCAGGATTTATTTCATCAAGAAATGGCATCGGTAGAACCACTGATACAAGAGCGAAGTATCCCTGTCGCCAATGTAATTGAACCAGCCCCCATCACTCAAGATAAAGGTGAACACTATTCTTTTGATAGCGTCTATTCAGAAGAGTTTGAGCCTAAAACCATTGGCAATGAAGAAGCTATCAGCTTTCAACGTGGTGGCGTTCAAGACCGTTTATTTAACCAGCTACGCCAAGGACAATTACGGTTAGATGCAGAGCTTGATTTACATGGCATGACCATCGCCATTGCACATCAACAACTTGCTGAGTTTATTGATGAATGTCGCCGGCAAAATATTCGATGTGTTCGCATTATTCATGGCAAAGGTTGGGGTTCAAAAGACAATAAACCCGTACTTAAAACAAAACTTAATGCATGGCTTCAACATGAAGAAAATGTATTAGCCTTTTGCTCTGCACCGATTAAAGATGGCGGTACAGGGGCAGTTTTTGTTTTATTGAGGCGCAATAAAAATAGCTCTTCACTACAATCTATTTAAATTTCAATGTATTTCTACATCTAGGGTAGTTATTACATCCCCAAAATTCTTTACCCTTATTCTGCCCTTTTTTACTCATTCTTTTTATCATCTTAATATCACATGATGGGCAAGATGGAGTCGTATAATCACCACTTATTACCTTCTTAAGTAACTCATCACTTTTTACCTCTGGCAATGATTTAATCAACCGAATAAGAGAGTCTCCGGTCAATAGTTTAAGTGACTTTCCCTTGGCAAACTCTTTAGCTTCTTTTGTATAACTTCCTGATGTAATAAAAATTGCTAATGGCGCTTTTTCAGAAGTCATAACACCAAACAATTCACGAATAGGTTTTACACCGACCTTATAGCTACCCCATGCTTTACATTGTACAACTCCAAAAACCTTTGTTGCCGAATAGCTTTCTTTATGAAGATATATATCAATACCACCATCCGCACCTTGCCTGCTCAATTCTGCCTTATACCCTTTTGCTGAAAAATAGCCTGAGCATAATTCTTCAAAGCGCTTCCATTCCAATTCTTTAATTAGCTCAACTGACCATTCTTGTTTTGATGTTTTTATAGACGGTAGTGTTTCAGAACCTATGAGCTTTTCTTTTTGTAGTAATGATTCTAAAGGTGGGGGTGTAAGAACGCTACCCTTTGGTTCTCGCCAAATATCTGGGCTTGATGTTGCATCAGTAGAAATGGGGATGCTTTTGGTGTTTTTCTTTTTATACAGGTACATAAACCCGACAACGACAACAAATATCACAGTTAATATCTGTAAAAAAGAAATGATGAAATTTTTAGAACCTTCCGGATCAAGGATAAATGAAATAGCTACTAAAGTAGCTATTCCAACATATAAATCACCATTTTTATTTTTTCGTTTTCTTGCCACGTGAATATGTATCTTCCTTAATTCAATATTCCGTAAAAGAGCTTCTATCTACCCCACCCATTTTCTCGCATTGTGGAACAGTCTTAACCAAGGGCCATCTTTACCCCAATCATCTGGGTGCCATGAATGCTGTACTGTACGTGTTACACGCTCAGGATGTGGCATCATAATCGTCACACGACCATCTGTTGTTGTTAATGATGTAATCCCTTCTGGCGAACCCTTTGGATTTTGAGGATAGTTCTCTGTGACATGACCTGCATTATCGACATAACGCATAGCAACTAACGCATCAGCTTGTGAGCCTGTTGCTGTAAAGTCTGCACGACCTTCACCATGAGCTACAGCGATTGGCATAACCGAACCAGCCATACCTTTCAACAAGACTGATGGTGATTCAACAATTTCAACTAATGAGAAACGGGCTTCAAACTGTTCTGACACATTGCGTTCAAAACGAGGCCAATGTTCACTACCTGGAATCAACTCTTTAAGTTGAGATAACATTTGGCAACCATTACATACACCTAATGCGAAGGTATCGTCACGGTTAAAGAAGTCGCTAAATTGTTTTCTTGCTTTGTCATTGTGCAAAATAGTACTTGCCCAACCACGCCCAGCACCTAATACGTCACCGTATGAGAAACCACCACATGCAACTAAACCTTTAAAGTCAGCTAAATCAACACGACCTTCAAGAATGTCACTCATATGAACATCGACAGCGGTAAAGCCAGCATGGTCAAATGATGCTGCCATTTCTAACTGTCCATTCACACCTTGCTCACGCAAGATCGCCATTTTAGGACGAACACCACTCACAATTAATGATGCTGCAATATGTTCATCAGCATCAAAACTAAGATCGGCATATAAACCTGTGTCAGTTTCATCTAATAAGGCATCAAACTCTTGTTTCGCACACTCAGGATTATCTCGTAATGCCTGCATTCGGTAGCTTGTTTCAGTCCAGAACCGCTGTAATGTCACCCGTGAGTCATTAATGACTTGCTCACCATTTACAGTCACAATAATTTTTCCATCATCACGTAATGAGCCAATAACATGGCTATGATGTGATAGATTTTGCTCTCTTAAAATAGAAAGTGCATCTTCAACATCACAATGACGAACCTGAATAACAGCACCTAATTCTTCATTGAATAATACTGGTAAGGCATCACCTAATCCCGATAAATTAATATCAAGACCACAATGTCCTGCAAATGCCATTTCAACTAATGTACCAATCAATCCACCATCACTACGATCATGATAGGCAAGCAATAAGTCATCTTGTTTCAATTGTTGAATTGAATAGAAAAATTGTTTCAGTAATGCAGGATCATCTAAATCAGGGCCATGGTGTCCGACTTGACCATAAACTTGAGCTAATGCTGATGCTGCAAGGCGGTTTTTTCCTTTACCTAAATCAATGTAGATAAGGTCTGTATCACCAAGATCTGTGCGTAATTGTGGTGCGCTTGTTTTAGCTGCATCAGTCACTGGAGCAAAAGCAGTGACAATTAATGATAATGGTGACGTAACTGATTTACTTTCACCTTCATCTTGCCAAACGGTTTTCATTGATAAAGAATCTTTACCTACTGGGATAGCAATGCCTAACTCAGGACATAATTCCATGCCCACCGCTTCTACAGTGTCATATAACAGTGCATCTTCACCTGTATGACCACATGCTGCCATCCAGTTTGCTGATAGCTTAATATCACCCATTGTGGCAATGCTTGCAGCAGCAATATTAGTGATTGATTCACCGACAGCCATACGACCTGATGCAGGTGCATCGATCAAAGCTAATGGTGCACGCTCACCCATTGCCATTGCTTCACCTTGGAAACCATGATGATCTGCTAAGGTTACGGCACAATCGGCAACAGGTACTTGCCAAGGACCGACCATTTGATCGCGAGCCACTAAGCCCGTAATACTACGATCACCAATCGTGATTAAGAAGTTTTTGCTGGCAACCGTTGGCAGTTTCAGTACGCGCTCTAACGCTTCATCGACCTTAACACCTGCTAAATCTAGTTCTGGTTTTGTAAATGTGTGATGTTTTACATCACGTAGCATTTTAGGTGGTTTGCCTAATAATAATGATAATGGCATATCCACTGGATTATTATCATTCTCAGCATCACCCACTAATAGGTGCTGTTCTTCGGTTGCCTCACCTACGACAGCCCAAGGACAACGTTCACGTTCACAAATAGCTTGAAACTCTTCAACGCGATCAAGGCTAACACCTAATACATAACGCTCTTGAGATTCATTACACCAAATTTCCATTGGTGACATACTTGATTCATCATTTGGCACGACACGTAATTCAAATTTCCCACCGCGACCACTATCATCAACAAGCTCAGGGAACGCATTTGATAAACCACCCGCACCCACATCATGAATAGCAATAATTGGGTTTTGATCATCTAAGGCTACACAGCGATCAATCACTTCCTGACAACGGCGTTCCATTTCAGGGTTACCGCGTTGGACAGAGGCAAAGTCTAAGCCCTCTTCACTAGTACCTGAGGTGACTGATGAAGCCGCACTACCGCCTAAGCCAATTAACATTGCTGGACCACCCAACACAATTAACTGTACGCCCGGCTCAAAAATATTTTTCTTAACATGTTGGGGACGAATCGTGCCCATACCACCAGCAACCATAATAGGTTTATGGTAACCACGTACTTCAAATCCATCAGCAGAAGGGACTAGTGCTTCATACGTTCTGAAATAACCACATAAGTTTGGACGACCAAATTCATTATTAAATGCTGCACCACCAAGAGGTCCATCAAGCATGATTTCTTGTGCTGATGCCATACGTGCCGGCTTGCCGTAAGGTGTTTCCCAAGGCTGTTCAAAGCCAGGAATATTCAAGTTTGAAACAGAAAAACCTGTTAAACCTGCTTTAGGTTTAGAGCCTCGACCTGTTGCACCTTCATCACGAATCTCACCACCAGCACCTGTTGCTGCACCGGGGAATGGCGAAATAGCAGTAGGATGGTTATGCGTTTCAACCTTCATCAAAATATGCTGAGCTTCACCTTGATAGCTGTATTGATTCGTCGCCATATCAACATGGAAACGGTGACTATTAGCACCTTCAATAACTGATGAGTTATCGCTATAAGCCGTGATTACACCTTCAGGGTGCAAAGCATGGGTGTTGCGGATCATATTAAATAAAGTATGAGATTGTGACTCACCATCAACAATCCAATCAGCACTAAAAATCTTATGACGACAATGCTCAGAGTTTGCTTGAGCAAACATCATCAATTCAATATCATTTGGATTACGGTTTAAAGTAGTGAAATTATCAACTAAGTAATCAATTTCATCTGCCGCCAAGGCTAAGCCCATTGTTGTGTTAGCTTGAACTAAGGCTTCTCGACCACCATTCAAGATATCAACAGCCACTAGCGGGCGAGACTCGCCATGAGTAAAAAGACGTTCAACTTCATCATTAGAATCAAAGACCACTTCAATCATGCGATCATGTAGGCATTGTCTTACTTTATTTTTAGCTTCTGCTGATAATGAATCTTGTGATTTCACATAAAAAGCAACACCGCGTTCAATACGTAGAATATTTTTAACACCGCTATTATGCGCAATATCTGTTGCTTTTGACGACCATGGAGATATAGTTCCTGGACGTGGAGTTACCAAGAAAAAATGCTCATTGCTCTCTGTTTTTGCTGTTTGTAATTCAGCTTCAAGTAGTGTTTCTAAGACAGACTGTTCTGCTTCTTTTAACTCGCTATCGCCTTCTACTTCAATGAAATAACGGTATTCACTGCGGATAGCTAACACACCCTCAACGGAGGCTTGTACTGTAGCTAATAGCTTATCTAAACGAAACACAGAAAAAGCTGAGCGGCCGATCAATTGCAACATGGTCAATCCAATTCACATTAATAAAGGAATAATGATACTTTATGTCGCTATCCAGCCCAAATAAATTACACATATACCTATGATAGATATGTCCAAGACTCCTGAAGAATATTGCCGACCTAGTTTATTTCGTCACCTTGCCGCGATGTTTTATGACACTTTTTTGCTACTCGCAATTTTACTTCTTGCAGCGCTTATTGCGGTAACGTTAAATGGCGGGCAAGCAATTGGTCAAGGAAACCCTTTTTTCTTACTTTATTTACTCGCTGTTAGTTTTTTATTCTATGGTTGGTTCTGGACGCATGGTGGCCAAACACTCGGTATGAGAAGCTGGAAAATAAAACTTATTAGTTACGATAATGGTGAGGTAAGTTGGCAACGTGCCTTTACTCGCTTCTTAGTGGCAATTATCTCTTGGTTGCCCGCTGGCCTTGGGTTTTGGTGGCAATACCTTGATAAAAATAATCAGAACTGGCCGGATTTAATATCTAATACTAAATTACATTACAGTAAAAACAGTAAACCAAAGCCGCTTTCACGCTTGTCATAGCTGTTATTTTCATCGTACAATCCAACTAGCCCTTAAACAAAGGATTGTAAGTGACTAAATTACTTAGATGTAGCTTGATAATTGGATGCTTATTAATTGCACCAAATTTAGTAGCTGCACAAGTATTAATTGTTCACCCCGCAAACAACACAACAGAACTCTCTCGCAATACCCTCCGAGCAATATTTGCAATGCGCACACCGCAATGGCCTGATGGCTCACCTTTGCAGGTATTTGTGCTCGATGACAGCGATTCCACGCACACCTCATTCTGTAAACATATATTAGGCATGTTTCCCTACCAACTACGTCGTATTTGGGATCGCCAAGTCTTTTCAGGGACAGGAACTGCGCCGATTACAGTAAAAACTGAGCAAGAAATGTTAGAACGAGTATCGACTACTAAAGGTGCTATTGGCTATGTTTTGCCAGAAAAAGTAGATGACTCAGTTAAAACTCTAGGAGAGTTATTATGAGGTATATCCTCTGCCTACTATTCTTTGTTTCTATTACTGTATCCGCCGATGACGATGGGCAATGGCTAGATAGCCTTCAACTCCATGGTTTTGCATCACAAGGATTAGTATTTACGACTGATAATAATTTTTATGGTGACAGTGAACATGGCAGTGCCGCCTTTACCGAGTTAGGTATTAATGCCAGTCTGCAACTTTCCTCCAAATTTCGTGTTGCTGGCCAATTATTATCTCGTCATGCAGGTGATATGGATAATGGCTCTCCTCGTCTTGATTATGCCTTATTAGATATCAATCTTATTTCATCGATGAAGGGTCGATTAGGTCTCTATTTAGGTCGAATAAAGAATCCTCTTGGACTCTACAACGATACCCGTGATATTGCCCATACACGCCAAGGTGTTTTTACCTCACAGGTTATTTATTTTGATAAAGTCAGAGACTTAACAATGTCAGCTGATGGTGTGCATTTGTACGGTGAATATATTTTGGATAAAGGTACATTACTCATACAAGCAGGCTTAGGCTATCCCATCCCTGATGAAAATGTAGAAATCACCTATCTAGGCCAGAACTGGGCAGGAAGCCTCGAATCAAATCGCCCTGCGATGGTTGGTAGAGTCATGTATGAACATGATGGTGGTCGCTGGATCTTTGCTTTGAGTGGCGCATCATTAGAACTTGATTTTAATGCGGGTGCGGCTGATGCAATCCCCATCGTAGGCGTTAATTCCGGTACATTGGAAATTGACTATAGTGTTTTATCAGCACAGTTTAACGGTGAGAAATGGCAGTTCACGAGTGAGCTAGCGATTCAAAAAGCGAGTTATATTGGTATTGGCGGTTTATTTTCTGATGCTGATACTAAACCTTTAGGCTTTATGGTCGAAGCAAATTACAAATGGTCTCCTCGCTGGCAGACTTATATTCGTAATGAATTGTTTTACCTTGATCGAGAGGATAAATCTGGTAGCGAGTTTAATAAGCAACTTCAAGCACTAAGTGATTCTTTGGGAGGGGCACTTCCTGTGTTACCCGCACATACTCGCTATTCTAGAAGTTGGATCATCGGCACCCGCTGGGACTTTAATAAAAACCTAATGGTTCGTGCAGACTACCATTTCAATAAGGGTACAGCCTATATATCAGCAGCCGAGAATGACATGACCTCTGTCAAAGAAAACTGGGATATGTTTGCCCTCTCATTGTCATATCGTTTTTAACCCTCCAAGATACTTATGACTAGCACATCAAACACGTCATTTTTTAGTATTAAGTGGAAAGCTGCTCTGCTCTTTGGCACCATGTTACTGCTATTTAATACGCTTTTTCCAGTACTGGTCTATTGGAATTTACAACAGAAATTTGAACTCTCTCGTGCCGAAATTCAGCAAGGGTTTCAGCAAGAACTGATGGGGCAATTGAAAAGCACTAGCGATCAAGTTCAGCGTATGGTTGAAATGAGTCTTCTTCCAGATGATGGCTCCGCAAACGGTATCTTAGCCCTATTAGATAGACATCAAATAAAACTCGAGCTTGAATGGCATGCTACCCAAGCACAATTATTTGATAAATCAGGTCAGAAACTGGGGGGCTGGGGACACAATATCCCGACATCAATCCAAACACTTATTCCTGCAACGTTAACTCATGAACAACCACAAACTATTATTGACTGTGGTCAAGGGTGTCGACAGTATGATCTGATACCTATTTTAAATAATGGTCACGCTCAACATGCTTTAGTGCTTGCTTATGATATGAGCACAACTTTTTTAGACTTTGCCAATAAGACAGCTGCTGATATTGCTGTTTTAACGCCGAACATTAAGAACAAGTTCTCCAGTGAACGACTTATACCCGAATGGGATATGCACATAAGCGCTCTCACCTCATATAATCAGAATACCGGCTACCTTAAGGCTTTATCTAGTTATTATTCCTTTGACACTATTACTCAAGAAAATCGTATTTTCCGAGACGGCTCATTACCCGTTGAGTTTAAAGTTATTATCCCTAACAACAATAACAACACTCTTTTTATCATCATTGATAATATTGCAAAACAACAACAAGACATTATTGACCTCACCATTCGTAATATCATTATTGCCTTACTTGGTGTGCTTGTCTTAGGTAGCGGGCTTTTCTTCTTTTTATCTCGACCACTGTCTCGGCTTTCAACTGTATCTCAGGCTTTACCTCTTCTCGCCCAACAAAAATATAAACATGTCAAAGAGTTAATTAATGGCCAAGAAAAGCATCAACAATTAGATGAGTTAGATCAGCTTGAAACTTCCACCCATGAGCTGACGATTCAACTAGAGCAATTACATGATTCGGTAAATGAACGTTCGAAAGCACTACACAGCCGCAGCAGGGAATTATTAGAAGAACGAGACTTTATCAAGAGCCTCATTGATACAGCTCAATTAATCATTATCACTATTGATAGCAAGTGCAACATTACCTCTTTTAATGATTTTGCCGAAGATATTACTGGTTATCTAGAAAGCGATATCATCAATACATCAATACACCGTTTCTTTCCACAGCATCAGTGGCCTGAAATTAAAAGCACCTTAATGGAGCTTAAACAAAACCCAAAGGCCGTAAGCCAACAAGAAAGTGAATTTATACGTAGTGATGGTAGCCTGCGCATTATTTCATGGCTACATTCAAGCTTAGATCACCCCAGTGATTCATCTGTTGTTCTCTCTGTTGGTCAAGATATTACTGATAAAAAGCACAGCGAGGAACAAATTATCTGGCTTGCCGATCATGATGCATTAACGGAGCTTTATAATCGCCGAAAATTTAATCTCGAATTTGAGAAAATATTAAACCATGCAACACGTTTTGAACAACACGGCATACTTTTATTTCTCGATCTTGATCAGTTCAAAGATTTGAACGATAGTTGTGGGCACAATGCAGGTGATCAAGTACTTAAACAAGTTGCTCATATCTTAAAATCAATCTCCAGAACAACAGATGTTGTTGCCCGTCTAGGTGGCGATGAATTTGCCATTATATTGCCCGGTACAAATATTGATGGCGCAGTCATTTTCTCAGAGAAAATAGCTGAGCACTTTGCAGATATGGAGCTTCTCTTTGATAGTGTCAGATATAAAGTGACCAGTAGCATCGGTATTGTTGAATTTCCATTATCTGATTTATCCGTCGAAGAATTAATTAGTAATGCCGATCTTGCTATGTATCAAGCAAAAGCGCTTGGCAAAAACACATGGCACCAATTTAACCTTGATGATAAGACTCGGGCACAGTTAGAAACACGCGTTCTTTGGAAGCAAAAAATAGAAGACGCATTAGAAAATAATAAATTTATTTTCCACTACCAACCCATTATGGATATACGTACTCGTACCGTTAGTCACTATGAAGTATTAATACGAATGGTCGATGACGATGGCACAATCATCCCTCCAGGAACATTCATTCAAGTTGCAGAGAAAATAGGACTTATTCACAGTATTGATCACTTTGTTTTACAACAAGGCCTTATCAAGCAAGCAGAGCTTGATAAAAACAATAGCAATATTTCACTCTCCTTGAATTTATCTGGCTATGTTGTAAATGACACTATGCTATTACCGCTCTTGAAACGCTTTCTTAATGAGAGTAATGCAAAGCCTGAACGCTTAATCTTTGAACTAACAGAAACGGCTGCCGTTGCTGATATTCAGCAAGCTAAAGACTTTATGCAGCAAATGAATGCCATTGGTTGTCGCTTCTCTCTTGATGACTTTGGTACTGGGTTCGCTTCATTCCGCTATATGCGTGAATTACCCGTTGATATTGTAAAAATTGATGGCTCTTTTATTACAGAACTTGCCCATAACCCTGATGATCAACTATTTGTAAAAGCACTGGTAGATGTTGCTAAAGGTATGGGTAAAAAAACAATTGCTGAGTTTGTCGAAAATGCTGAAACACTCGCCTTGTTACACACCTTTGGTGTTGATTATGCTCAAGGTTATTACATTGGCAAGCCTCAAGCAGAATTCTTAGATGGACCGCCAGATCTTAAATAAACCTGAGCCCTGGATAAATATACCCATGATCATTAAAGATGCTGTTGATTTAATAAAGATCACCATCCTCGTGAAAACGGGGCTCCAACGATAGTGGTCATTTTCACTGTCCATAGATTCCCATTTTCATGGGAATGACGAAGTGAGAAACATGCAGGTTCAAGTAACTTGGCTATAAAAAGCTAAAGCCTTTTTAGACCTATCAATTTATTATTGTGATCAAATTGAATGCTAAATTTACCTTCAATTCCATTTTGATCCATGAAGGATCTAATATGCTCTGCTGGAAATTGTAGCTTTTGACCCGTTGTTGTTGTCACTACAACGACCTTTGCCGAGCCTTGATAATAACGTAGGACCTGTTCTCGGCTTATATTTAAATAAAACTGTAACTCAGCTGGCATCGTGTAATAAATCTGACAATACAGCTGTTATTTGTTGGCAAACGGCAGTAATTTCTTGCTCACTATAAGCCACCGCTTCACCTTTTCCCCATACTGGGGCTGGCCATGTTTCATCACTTTGATATCGTGCCACATGATGAATATGAAGTTGAGAAACAACATTACCTAATGCTGCAACATTCATCTTATCGGCCTGAACTAAGTCATTGAGTGCTTTTGCCACAAAGTTGGACTCACGCATCAACTGTTCCTGTTGCTTATCATTAAGTTGAAAGAGCTCTGTTACCCCTGTCACTTTCGGCACGAGAATGAGCCAAGGATAACGTGCATCATTCATTAACAAGACTTTAGACAGTGGAAATTCTCCTAAAAGGATCGTATCTCGCTCTAAACGTGGATCAAGTGTAAACATGGGCAGACCTTTAATCAGCTAAATATTTAGTGACGATTTCATACACATCAGACGATAAGTCTTTCTGTTCAGCAATCGTCATTAGTGCATTTTTCATCAGCATTTGTCGCGCTTCGTCATAGTGTCGCCATGAATTAAAAGCACCCAACATTCGTGCTGCAACTTGTGGATTAAGTTTGTTTAGAACAATGATTTGATCAACTAAAAACTCATAACCTGAACCATCTTTCGCATGAAAGTTAATCGGGTTATTACGACAGAATTGTCCGATTAAGGCTCGCACATTATTTGGGTTGGTCATATTAAAAGCGGGGTGTTTCATCAAGCCTTTAATTCGAAGTAAGGTATCAGGCAAGTCTGACTGTGCTTGAACAGTGAGCCACTTATCAACCACTAAGCGATCATGCTGCCACTGCTCATAAAAAGCACGTAAGGCATGTTCACCCTCAGGGCCTTTTTGATTTGCTAATGCAACTAAACCCGAAATGGTGTCAGTCATATTATCGGACTGCTTCATTTGTTTGAGACAGCGTTGCGTTTGCATCGGATCAGCTGTTGTCACCAAATAACTTAAACACAGATTTTTAAGGCTACGTTTGGCCATATCAACAGAGTTAAACTCATACTTAACTGTTGTGTTTTGCTGTTGGTACACATCACTAAATTCTTGTTTCAGTCCATGAGCAAGGCTATTTTTCAGGAACTGTCGTGCTGTGTGAATGGCATCAACATCAGCGATTGGCATTTGTGCTGCCAGATAGTTTTCACTTGGCAATGTGAGCATCTTAGCGATCAATGCAGGGTCCATTTCTGCATCCGTTAAAATATCAGACAGTTTTTCTACTAAACTGTTAGAAAAACGTAAAGGTTGATCCAATTGAACATTTCTTACTAAGTCCAATAAGATATTGATTAGTAATCTTTGCCCAGCATCCCAACGATTAAAGCTATCCGTATCATTTGCCATCAAGAATTCTAATTCAGCATTACTTCGCTGAATAGCTAATTTTACCGGTGCAGAAAACCCTCTTAGCAAGGAAGGGACAGGTTTTGATTCTACATTTATAAAGGTAAAGGTTTGGCGAGTCTCATTGACGGTTAATACACGCGTAGCGTCGTCATATGCCCTATCCTCACCTTCAAGTTGAAGTAGTAGGGGCAAGCCTTGCTCATCAAGCAAACCTACTGCTAAAGGAATGTGAAAGGCCTCTTTCTCTAGCTCATCGGGAGTCATTGGACATGCTTGTTCAACAGATAGCGTATAGGTTTGTTTTATCTCATCATAATGTCCCGCCACCGTTAGTTCTGGTGTACCTGCCTGTGAATACCAGCGTTTGAACTGGCTTAAATCAACATTATTGGCATCTTCAATCGCTTTGACAAAATCATCGGTCGTAACTGCTTGTCCATCATGACGGTCAAAATATAGATCGGTACCTTTTCTAAACCCATCGGCACCGACAATCGTTTTAATCATGCCAACCACTTCTGCACCTTTTTCATAAATAGTCACGGTGTAAAAGTTACTAATTTCTATAAAGGAAGCAGGTCGAACAGGATGAGCCATCGGCCCGGCATCTTCGGCAAATTGCATCGTACGTAATTGGTTTACATCATCAATACGTTGCACAGCTTCAGAATTCATTGCTGCACTAAATTGCTGGTCACGTAAAACAGTAAACCCTTCTTTTAAACTGAGTTGGAACCAATCGCGACAGGTCACGCGGTTTCCTGACCAGTTATGAAAGTACTCATGACCTACAATGCCTTGGATACGGTGATAATCTGCATCGGTCGCCGTTTCTGGGCTTGCCAATACACATGACGAATTAAAGATATTCAAACCTTTATTTTCCATCGCCCCCATATTGAAATCATTCACCGCGACAATCATAAACACATCTAAGTCATATTCACGACCATAGGTTTCTTCATCCCACTGCATCGACTGTTTTAATGATGTTAAGGCATGATCACATTTATGATTATTTTCATGATCAACATAAATCTGCAAATTCACCTCACGACCTGACATGGTTGTGAAACTATCTTGCTGACGATATAAATCACCGGCAACAAGGGCAAATAAATAACTCGGTTTAGGATGAGGATCGTGCCAACGAGTCCAATGGCGGCCATCATCAAATTGACCTTGCTCTTCCATATTGCCGTTAGCCAACATAATGGGCCATTGTGCTTTGTCAGCAACAAGTGAAACAGTAAACACAGCCATCACATCAGGGCGATCTAAGTAGTAGGTAATCCGTCGAAAACCTTCCGCTTCACATTGCGTACATAATAAAGAGCCAGAGTGATATAAGCCTTCTAAAGCCGTATTTTTATCAGGTTCAACACGTGTTTCAATTTCTAATTCAAACTGATCTGGCAATGCTGATAATACTAATGTCTTATCAGTACGTTGGTATTCATTGCCCT
>WTAY01000127.1 GCA_013139345.1 Methylophaga sp.
TTGTAGAACCAACAGCCTTCAAATATAGCTCCAAAGAAGGCATATGCCATGACGAAGTTTTCGAGTTCATCACGATCCGTTAGATCAATATCACTACGCATGATAGAGCTAAGACGACGGTTAGCGAGTTGAATCTTTTGGTTGATCTCCGGTACTACGCGGTAGCGGTTATAGATTTCACCTTGATCAAGACCAATAGTTTCGATGCAGTGTTGGTATGTCCATGTATGTAGTGCTTCTTCATACACTTGGCGAGCCTGATAAATTTGTAATTCAGGTGCGGTCATTTTTTCCATTACTGCAAGACCGATATTACGCATTGCCAGAATGTCAGACGTTGTTAGATAGGCCATGACATTTTCATACACATGACGTTCTTCTAGTGTCAGTTTATGACGGTAATCATGAACGTCTTGTGCCATGTTGATATCAAGTGGTGTCCAGTGATTCTTGTTGGCATTAAGGAAGTATTCCCATGCCCAAGGGTATTTGAACGGTGCAAGTTGATTCACATCAGTCAGGCCATTAACAACACGCTTGTCATCCGCATTAACCGGTGCAACATTCGCATGTGGTAGTGACATTGCGGGTGCTGATGCAGTGTCAATATGTGACCCTGTTACATTGGCTACTGCTGGCGCTTCAATGGCAATGCTATCGCTTGTATCTACTTTTGCAGTCGTTGGTGCTGCAAAAGGATCATCCCAATCTAACATTATTGACATGCCTCGCAGTCAGGTTCAAGGATTGAGCAGGCTTGTGGTGCATCTTGACCTTCACCTAATGCAAAGTCATCATCATCACCTTTTGTTTCTACTGGTGCAGGTGTTGCCGCTATAACAGGTGCTACTGGAGCAACGATTGCCGCTGGTTCAGCTTGTACAGCACTGCTTGTTTTCTCAGCGGCTGTTGCACCCATTGAGCGGAGGTAATAGGTTGTTTTAAGTCCACGTACCCACGCTAGTTTGTACAGGTTGTCCATCTTCTTACCTGATGGTTCTGCCATGTATAAGTTCAAGCTTTGAGCTTGATCTAACCATTTTTGACGACGTGAAGCCGCTTCAATCAACCAGCGAGCATCCATTTCAAATGCGGTGACATATAAGGCTTTTAACTCGTCTGGTACTCGGTCAATAGACTGCAAGCTACCATCAAAGTATTTGAGGTCATTGATCATGACGTCATCCCATAAACCACGTTCTTTTAAGTCATCTACCATGTATGGGTTGATAACGGTGAACTCACCCGATAAGTTCGATTTAACGAATAGGTTTTGGTAGGTTGGTTCAACCGATTGACTTACACCACAGATGTTTGAAATTGTTGCTGTTGGTGCAATTGCCATTGTGTTTGAGTTACGCATACCTTGTTGTTTGATCTTGTTGCGTAACGTGTCCCAATCCAGTGTTTGGCTTTCATCTTGTTGTAGATAGTCACCACGCGCTTCTTTAAGGATTTTAATCGAGTCAATTGGCAAAATGCCTTGGCTCCATAAACTTCCTTCGAAAGTTTTGTAGCTACCACGTTCTGCGGCTAAATCAGATGATGCTTCAATGGTGAAGTAACTGACGGCTTCCATTGATGTATCTGCAAATGAGACGGCATCATCAGAGCTGTATGGCAGGCGCATTTTATAGAGTGCATCTTGGAAACCCATAATGCCTAGACCAACAGGGCGGTGTAACAAGTTAGAGTGGCGCGCTTGTGGCACACTGTAATAATTGTATTCGATGACGTTATCTAACATACGCATTGCAGTGGTAATGGTGCGTTTTAGTTTTTCTAAATCAAGACCATTTTCACCGATATGTTGTGGCAAGTTGACGCTACCTAGATTACATACGGCAATTTCATCTGCTGATGTATTTAAGGTTATTTCTGTACATAGGTTTGAACTATGCACAACGCCAACATGTTGTTGTGGGCTACGTAAGTTACATGGGTCTTTAAAGGTAATCCAAGGATGACCTGTTTCAAACAACATACCTAACATTTTGCGCCATAGATCATTGGCGGGCAGTGTTTTGGTGTTGCGAAGTTCACCACGTGCCGCTTGTGCTTCATAAGCGGTGTAGGCGGCTTCAAACTCTAAGCCCATTAAGTCATGTAGGTCTGGTGTTTCTTCTGGTGAGAATAAAGTCCAATCACCATTTTCAGCAACACGCTTCATGAATAAATCAGGGATCCAGTTAGCGGTATTCATATCATGAGTACGGCGGCGATCATCACCGGTGTTTTTACGAAGATCTAAGAATTCTTCGATATCAATATGCCATGTTTCTAAATAAGCACAAACAGCACCTTTACGCTTACCACCTTGGTTAACTGCTACAGCGGTGTCGTTAGCTACTTTTAAGAATGGTACAACACCTTGTGAGCTACCATTTGTGCCTTTGATATGAGAGCCTAGACCACGCACTTGTGTCCAGTCATTACCTAGTCCACCGGCAAATTTAGACAGCAGGGCATTGTCACGCATGGCACTGTAAATATCACCAAGATCATCAGGGATTGTTGTTAAGTAACACGATGATAGTTGAGGACGTAATGTACCCGCGTTAAATAGGGTAGGGGTACTACTCATAAAGTCGAATGATGACAATAAGTTGTAGAACTCAATAGCACGTTCTTCACGATTAATTTCATTAATCGCCAAGCCCATTGCAACACGCATGTAGAATGCTTGTGGTAATTCGAAACGGGTATTGTCTTGGTGAATGAAGTAACGGTCATACAGTGTTTGCAAACCAAGGTAAGTAAAGTTGAAATCATTTTCTGGTTTCAATGCTTTACCTAGATTGTCGAGGTCATATTCTGCTAAATCAGGTGCTAATAATTCATGGTCAATTGCGCGCTGAATATAGCTTTTAAAGTATTCAGGATAAACGTCAGCCATTTCATGTTGTGATGCTTGGCGTGGTTGATTGAATACAAAACTTAGCGCTTCACGACGGATACTATCCATTAATAGGCGTGATGAAACCGTGCTATAAGCAGGATCTTTTTCAATGAAGGTACGCGCTGACATGACCAATGATTTTTCTACATCTGATTCAGCGACACCATCAAAAATATTACGTTGAGTGTCACGCAAGATTGCCGCGCTATCAACACCGTCAAGACCTGCACAAGCTTCGGTAATTAGGTTTTGTAAACGAGTCACATCAAGTGGATGTTTGCTACCATCAGCAGCGGTAACTTGAATGCTAGATTCAGTAACGGGTGCTGGGTGTTGTTTTTCTTCTTCGGCTCGTTTTTGTGTTTGTTGTTCACGATATAAAACATAAGCACGTGCCGCTTTATATTCACCAGTACGCATTAAGACAAGCTCGACTTGATCTTGAATGTCTTCAATATGAACCGTGCCACCATCATCTAAACGACGTGTCAGGTTGTCAGTAATTTGTTGGGTGATATTGCTAACGATGTCATGAATGCGACGACTATCTTTAGCTGAGTCACCTTCAACAGCAAGAAATGCTTTTGTGATGGCAATGGCAATTTTGTCGTTATCAAAGTTAGTCACTTGTCCGTTGCGGCGAATAACTTGGTATTGATTTGATGATGACTGTGCTGTGGATTCGGCCGACATAATGATACATCCTGAATAGTGTGTTAAAAATGCTAAACCACAACTTATAGTGGTTTTCGAGTTATTGAACCACAAGATGATGTGGTTTGGAAGTGTCGGGCAGTGGATAAATAGGGGAGTGCCTGTGGATAACTTTTAGGCGATCTGATGTCAACTTAGAAAGGGCGGGGGCCTGCTTGAATTGAAAATAAAGATGCCCTGTCGAAAACTTTTTCTTCAGGGCATTGTGTCTTTAAAGTGCTTTTACAGCCTCTAAAACCTCAGCAAGGTGTTCTTTTACTTTAACCTTCCGCCATTCTTGACGTAAAACTCCGTCTTTGTCGATTAAGAAGGTACTGCGCACAATTCCCATGTATTCACGGCCATAGTTTTTCTTTAGGTGTAATACATCAAAAAGGCCACAAGCAGACTCATCTTCATCAGACAAGAGCTCGAAAGGGAATGCTTGTTTTGCTTTGAAGTTCTCATGTTTACGAATACTATCGCGTGAAATACCAACGATAATAGTGTTGTGTGCTTCAAACTCGGCAATATTATCGCGAAAGTTTTGGCCTTCTAATGTACAGCCAGGTGTACTGTCTTTAGGGTAAAAATAGATAACGACATTCTTACCTTTATAGTCGGATAATTTGAAAATAGTATCGCTAGTACTAGGCAGTTCGAAGTCTGGTACGGTTTGGTCAAGTTGAATGGTAGTCATTGTTATTTCCAGTTATATATAGAGATAGGTAAAAATATACATTACATAGCAGGTGAATTCTATCGTATTTTAGTGATAGGGTTCTTGTCATCTTGTAGCGGGCAAAGTACCATGGTCGTTTATTTTCCGGAGTTTCCTGAACATGTTTAGCGGCAGTATGGTAGCGCTAGTTACACCAATGCAAGCAGATGGTTCGCTTGATCGTGACAGCCTAAACAAGTTAATTGAATGGCATATCAGTAGTGGTACTGATGCTATCGTTGCTGTAGGAACTACAGGTGAGTCTGCAACATTAACAGTTGATGAGCACTGTGATGTGATTCGTCAGGTTGTTTCTCAAGTAAACGGTCGAGTTCCTGTTATTGCTGGAACAGGCTCAAATTCAACATCTGAAGCAATCGAGTTATCGCAACATGCAAAAGACTTAGGTGTCGCGGCTGTTCTATTAGTAACCCCTTATTATAATAAGCCTACACAAGAAGGTTTATTTTTACATTATAAGGCGATTGCTGAGGCGGTTGATATTCCACAGATTCTTTATAATGTACCGAGTAGAACGGCTGTTGATTTATTGCCAGAAACCGTTGCTCGACTTGCAGACATTGCAAATATTGTCGGCATTAAAGAAGCAACAGGTGATGTGGCTCGAGTTACAGAGATAAAGTCATTGTGTGGCGATAACATTGAACTGTATACGGGCGATGATGCCAATACAGTAGATTTTATTTTAGCAGGTGGTGTTGGCGCTATTTCGGTAACGGCTAATGTTGCACCCGAAGCAATGCATACTATGTGTGCAGCCGCTTTGTCAGGAGATGAACAAACTGCCCGAAATATAGATAGTCGCTTGGTATTGTTACATGAACGACTATTTGTTGAAGCAAACCCTATTCCTGTTAAATGGGCATTGGCTGAAATGAACTTGATTCCAACTGGATTACGTTTGCCAATGACTGTGTTATCAGAAAAATACCATCAGCCAGTGCATGAAGCATTGAACGCTGCTGGCGTATTAAATTAATTGAGAGTGAATTTAACTAGATGAACTATAAATATTCTTCTTTAGCTATATTGGTATCTGTTGTGTTGAGTGGCTGTGGCTCTTTACCTGCGATTGATGAGGTCGTTCCTGATAAT
>WTAY01000031.1 GCA_013139345.1 Methylophaga sp.
AGCCATGCACTGGCAACAATATGTCCCTGATAACGTATGACATACACAGACACATCATCACGATCTAACATCATCTGTAGATCAGAAGGTCGTGTTCGATAATGTGCCAACACCATTAAACCAAATAGTTCTCTGAGATCCTGCTCATTGTGAATTAATATTTGACGGTCTATATACTCAAAATGACAGTGTTCAACATTCGCTTCTGAGATTAATGCATCATCAACAGGCACAGCATTTAAAAGTAGCGATTCAAAACTAAATGCTTCGACCATATCATTATCAGCCCAACGAATTGGGCTTATCATTTGATAGTGATGCCAATTCGGTGTGAGTCGATTTAGCGTTTGCTGAAAACGTACAGCAAAGCCCCGCCCCGTTCCTTCATAGCCATGCAAGGTCGTTGCAAAAACGATACGTGAATATTTTTGCACTAGTTTTTCTAACATTGAAGCAGGGATAGCAGCAGCTTCATCGACCAGCAATAAGTCTGCTTTCTGTTCTGATTCAATTAATACATCCGGTGCCACAAAGCGTATTTCAGCATTAGTTGTTGTTATCAAACCTGATGAATATTCTGCATTCGGTAATAAGCGTCGAGCATGTTCAAAAACAGTATCAACTGTTGCCAAACTAGGAGCCGTAACTAAAATGGTTTGCTTGCCGTCGTTCACTAGTTGAGCTGCGGCTATACCTAAAGAAGCAGACTTACCTCGCCCACGATCTGCAGATAAAACTAAAGGCCGCCGTCTATGGCCATGAACAACTTTTAAGATAGCGGTTACAGCACTTTCCTGATCATCAGTTAAAACAATGTCATTTGTTTTTTGATTGCCCTTAGGTGCGGTTAGCGTAGGTAAGCTTTGGTCTTGTTCAATAACGTAAAAATGATCGTAATCATTTTCAAATTTAGAAATAACATGCCTAAAACGTTGCATACTTAAACTTGCATGGCTATGAGCATCTAGCCAAATGATGATTACACCACCTTGTTTTACTGTGCCAACAATGGAACCAAAACTATCGGGGTTGAACTCATCTAAAGCATCAAAAATGACAGCATCAAACTCTTTACCTAACTGAGATTGAGCTTTTTTCTGAGATGTATTTAGTGCCTTTTCAGGCGCAGTGTCAGATAACCATAACGTTTGACTACCATCATAATCTGCCAATAAAGATTCTGATGCTGAGTTGCACCACTCTCTATTTCCTTGAAGAATGACACATTGACGTTGATTCATAAGTCTTCTGAATAGAAGATAAACCACAGAGTCACAGAGAACACGGAGATTAATAATGTATTTTTTATCATTCTCAGTGAACTCCGTGCCTCTGTGGTAATTTCAAATAGCGATTAGTAATGCGGTGGCAACTCATGCTGCGAGCCAGATTCTTGACTTGCCGTTTGCATCGTACTGACTTGCACCTTCATTGTTTCAAGTGCTAGTTCCAAATTAGTTATTTGTTGCTGCTGATTCGTCACAACTTGATTGAGTTGTTCTAATAAATCATCCTGAAACGCGAGTTTCATTTGTAAGTCATCAATCGCATTTTGCATATTTTCAGCCATTAGCCTTCACCATCATAAGATAAAGCAGGTGCAAGCCAACGTTCGGCTACATCCATTGTCCAGCCTTTACGCTTGGCATAATCTTCTACTTGATCGCGATTAATCTTACCTAAACCAAAATAACGTGATTCTGGATGAGCAAAATAGAAACCACTTACTGCTGCCGTTGGTAGCATGGCATAGCTTTCAGTAATGGTAATACCTGCATTTTTTTCAGGCTCTAATAAATCCCATAACAATGATTTTTCAGTATGGTCAGGACAAGCAGGATAACCCGGTGCAGGGCGAATACCTTGGTATTTTTCATCAATCAAATCTTCATTCTCTAAAGACTCATCTGATACATAACCCCAAAGATCTGTTCGCACTCGTTCATGCAGTCGCTCAGCCAAAGCTTCGGCCAAGCGATCTGCCAAGGCTTTTATCATAATGCTTTGGTAATCATCATGATCATCTTCAAAACGATTCACATGCTCATCAATACCGATACCCGCCGTCACGGCGAAACCACCAATATAATCGTTCACGCCACTTTCTTTTGGTGCAATAAAGTCTGCTAATGCCGCATTAGGTCGTCCCGGTGGGCGTTCACCTTGCTGACGTAAGCTATGCAGTGTCATGCGTACATCACTACGGCTTTCATCGCTATATACTTCAATGTCATCATCATTAACACTATTTGCTGGGAATAAGCCGATTACTGCTCGTGCTGTTAACCATTTTTCATCGACA
Source organism: Methylophaga sp. (assembly GCA_013139345.1). Lineage (GTDB taxonomy): Bacteria > Pseudomonadota > Gammaproteobacteria > Nitrosococcales > Methylophagaceae. Next base: position 2,303 of record WTAY01000031.1, read on the forward strand.
ATTTTAGTCAGCATGGCTTTCGCATCACGGAATAAATGCGTGGCATGTTCACCGACGATTTCATCTTCTAAAATACGTGGGTATTTACCAGCCAATTCCCATGCTTGGAAAAACGGTGTCCAATCGATGCGCTCAACCAATTCTTCTAAGGGATAATCATCAAAGGTTTGCACACCTAATTTTTTAGGCACTGTCGGCATGTATTCTGACCAATCAATTTTGGTTTTATTCGCACGAGCATCTGCAATATTAAGTTGACGACGTGTGCTCTTACGACCTTTATGCCGAGCACGTTTTTCTTCATAATCGGCTTTTATTTTGGCAATAAAATCATCACGCGTACTCGGTGTAATCAAGTTCTGAGCCACACCCACTGCACGTGAGGCATCTTTCACATAAATACTCGCGCCGTGATAATTTTGGTCAATCTTAACGGCGGTGTGAATTAACGACGTTGTCGCCCCACCAATCATAACTGGAATTTCGAAGCCTAAACGCTCCATTTCTTTAGCCACATGTACCATTTCGTCAAGCGATGGCGTAATCAACCCTGACAGGCCAATAATATCGACATTTTCTTGTTTAGCTTTTGTCAGAATATCAGCACATGACACCATCACGCCCATATCAATAATTTCAAAGTTATTACACTGCAACACCACGCCCACAATATTTTTGCCAATATCATGCACATCGCCTTTAACCGTTGCCATTAAGATCTTGCCATTGCTACTACTTTCGTCGCCCTCTTCTTTTTCATCTTCAATGAAAGGCATTAAATAAGCTACGGCCTTTTTCATTACGCGGGCTGATTTAACCACTTGAGGTAAAAACATTTTTCCATCGCCGAATAAATCACCGACGACATTCATGCCATCCATCAAGGCACCTTCGATCACATGAATAGTTCGCTCAGCATTTTGTCGACATAATTCGGTATCCTCGTCGATAAAGTCAGTAATACCCTTAACCAAGGCATGTTCAAGGCGTTTTTCTACCGCCCAAGAACGCCATTCAAGATCTTCTTTGACTTCAACCTTTTTACCATCACCACGATATTTCTCAGCGATATCCAGTAAGCGCTCTGTTGAATCATCCCGTCTGTTTAAAACAACATCTTCAACACGTTCTAGTAACTCTTCAGGTAAATCATCATAAATAGCTAACTGACCCGCATTAACAATCCCCATATCCATGCCCGCTTTAACTGCGTGATAGAGAAATACAGCATGAATTGCTTCACGTAAGGGGTTATTACCTCGGAATGAGAATGACACATTACTAACACCGCCACTTACCATCGCATGTGGTAGCGCTTGTTTAATATCTTTTACTGCTTCAATAAAATCAACGGCATAATTATTGTGTTCATCAATCCCTGTTGCAATCGCAAAAATATTAGGATCAAAGATAATATCTTCTGGCGGGAAGCCAACAACTTCCGTCAATAACTCATAAGAACGGGTACAAATCTCACGTTTACGTTTACGCGTATCCGCTTGCCCTTGTTCATCAAATGCCATCACGATAACAGCAGCACCATAACGACGAACTAGTTTGGCTTGTTCAATGAATTTGGCTTCACCCTCTTTCATGCTGATCGAGTTGACGATGCCTT